>NZ_JODF01000030.1:0-124192 GCF_000717945.1 Streptomyces sp. NRRL S-920 | reverse complement strand
GGCACGCGGAGGGCGGTGAGGTCGTCGGCGCCGCGCGGGTCGTGGCCGAGGTGGCGGACCCTGCCGACCTGCTCGTACGTGGCTTCCCACTCGTCCAGCGTCTTGTGCTGCTGTGCGCTGAGCGCCGCGAGCCAGGTGTCCGTGGAGGCGTCGGGCAGGACGCGGTTGGCGATCAGGAGGTCGGTGCGCAGGCCCTGGAGGGCGAGGCCGGTGGCGGTGGCGGCGACGGCGTCGGCGCCCGCGGGGCCCGGCTCGGCGACCAGGCGCACGGTGGTGGTGGGGGCCTCGATCACGGCTTGGGCGGCGGCGAGTTCGGCTTCGCGGCGGGCGGCGGTCTCGTACATCCAGGCGGCGGGCATCGGGACGCCGGCGAGGCGGCCGAGCATGGGGCGCAGCGCGCGGGCGGCCTGCCGCTCGGGCGGCAGGAGCCTGCGCAGATAGCGGCGCAGCTGCTCGGGCAGGGCGAGGAGCGCGAGGGCTTCGGGGGCGGGCGGCAGGTCGACGACCACGGTGTCGTGGGCTCCCTCGCGCGCGGCGTCGCGCAGGGCGCGCAGCAGGGCCAGTTCGACGCTGCCGGGCAGCGGGGTCAGCTCCTCGCCGTCGAGCCGCTCGGCGCCGAGCAGGTCGAGGCCGGCGGCGGCGCGTTCCTGGAGGGCGAGCAGGTCGTCCCGGAAGCGGTCGGCGGGCGCCAGGTGCCGCACGGTGAGCCCGGGGTGCGCGTCCGTGCCGCCGAGCACGGCGCCCAGGGTGTCGGTGCGGTCGGCGCCGATCACCAGCGTGCGGTGTCCTGAGCGCGCGGCGGCGAGCGCCGTGGCGGCGGCGACGGTGGTCCGTCCGGAGCCGCCGGGGCCGGTGACGAGGAGGGTGCGCATAGGGGTGAACGGTACGTCAGCGCGGGGCGGGGATGCGGGTTCGCCTACTCGCCGTGGGGGTGGGGTTGTCTGGCGGCCGACGGTCGTTGTGGGTTGCTCGCGCAGTTCCCCGCGCCCCTGAAAGCAGGGGCTCCGCCCCGCTTTCCCGCTTCCCCTCAGGCCCCCATCAGCCTGCCAGGCCCCCTCAGGGCCGTCAGGCCTCTTTGGACTCGACTCGCTTCTTCAAGCCCGCGAGCGCGCGGTCGGTGATGACCTTTTCTGCCTTGCGCTTGATCATTCCGAGCATGGGGATCTTGACGTCGACGGTCAGCCGGTAGGTGACCTCGGTGCCGGAGCCGACGGGCCTCAGGAGGTACGAGCCGTCCAGGGAGCGCAGCATCTGGGACTTGACGAGGGTCCAGCTGACTTCGTTGTCCCCGGTCCAGGTGTAGCCGAGCGTCTGGTCGTCCTTGATCGCGCCCGCGTCCATGACGAGGCGGACCTGCTTGGCGCGGCCCTGCTCGTCGGTGGCGAGGACCTCGGCCTCCTTCACCTCTCCGGTCCAGTCCGGGTAGCGAGCGAAGTCGGCGATCACTCCCATGACCTCGGCCGGGGCCGCCTCGATCGTGATGCTCGAGCTGGTGTGTTCCGCCATCGCTGTGGCTCCTCCAGATGCGGTCCGGGTCCGGTACGGGACGTCTACCGCGTGAAGGCTACCGCGCGCCACGAGGTCACCACTCCAGGGCCCAGGGTCTGCCGGATCCGGCGAAGTGGCCCACGTTCACGCACTCCGTCGCGCCGACGCGCATGCGCCGGACCAGGGGCTGGTGGACGTGGCCGAAGAGCGCGTACTTCGGGCGGGTGGCGCGGATCGCGTCGAGCAGGGCCCGGCTGCCGCGCTCGAAGCGGCGGGCCACGGTGTCGTAGAGGAGTTCGGGGACGTCCGGGGGGATGTGGGTGCACAGGACGTCGACCTCGCCGACCGCCTCGATCTTGGCGGCGTACTCCTCGTCGCTGATCTCGTACGGCGTACGCATCGGGGTGCGCAGGCCCCCGCCGACGAAGCCGAAGACGCGTCCGCCGATCTCGACGCGCTCGCCGTCGAGGACGGTGGTGCCGGGCCCGGCGTATTCAGGCCACAAGGCCGGCATGTCGACGTTGCCGTAGGTGGCGTACGTGGGGGTGGGGAAGGCGGCGAAGAGTTCCGCGTACTGCTTGCGGACCGCGCTCTCGACCGCCGGGCCGCGGTCCACGCCCGCCCACAGCCGCCTGCCGAACTCCCTGGCCTCCTCGAAGCGGCGGGCGGTGCGCAGCTCCACCAGCCTGGTCGCGTTCGCCGCGCCGAAGAGGTCGGGGAAGATGCCGCGCGTGTGGTCGGCGTAGTCGAGGAAGAGCACGAGGTCGCCGAGGCAGACGAGCGCGTCGGCGCCGTCCCCCGCGCGGACGAGGTCCGCCGCGTTGCCGTGCACATCACTGACCACGTTGACCCGGAAAGCTGGCATGCCGATCACCCTAGGACGGGTGTCCGGCGGGCGGTAGGGGCGGGGGCGGCGGCCGGACCTGCGGTTACTTCCGAGTCGGGAAGGCGGTGGCGTACTGTGCGGTTCAGACCAACGGCGACGTGTGACGCACCGAACATCTGGGGCCGCCCCCCTACCGAACAAGCCATACCGATGGGTAACGTCCGGGCAGTCCAGTAGTGCTCAGCCCCCACTCGACTGAGCGCCTGCCCGATCTTGGACCGCACCGTCGCAGCACACAACGTCGTGGCGCCGGCGCCCTATGTAGGAGCAGCAGTCTTGCGCGAGTTCAGCCTTCCGGCCCTGTACGAGGTCCCTGCGGACGGCAATCTGACCGACATCGTCCGTAGAAATGCCGCGCAGCACCCGGATGTCGCCGTCATCGGCCGCAAGGTCGACGGCAGCTGGCAGGACGTCGACGCCAGGACCTTCCTCGCGGAGGTGCGCGCCACCGCCAAGGGTCTGGTCGCCGCCGGTGTGCGGCCCGGCGACCGCGTCGGCCTGATGTCCCGTACGCGCTACGAATGGACGCTTCTCGATTTCGCCATCTGGAGCGCGGGCGCGGTGACCGTGCCGGTGTACGAGACGAGTTCGGCCGAGCAGATCCAGTGGATCCTCGGCGACTCCGGTGCCGTCGCCTGCCTCGTCGAACTGGACGCGCACGCCGCCGCCGTGGAGTCCGTACGCGACCGGCTGCCCGCCCTCGCGCACATCTGGCAGATCGACAAGGGCGGTGTCGACGAGCTGAAGAGCGCGGGCGCCGAGGTCACGGACCAGACCCTCGACGAGCGCTGCGCGGCCGCCGGCGCCGACGACCCGGCCACCATCGTCTACACCTCGGGCACCACGGGCCGCCCCAAGGGCTGTGTGCTGACCCACCGCAGCTTCTTCGCGGAGTGCGGCAACGTGGTGGAGCGCCTCAAGCCCCTCTTCCGCACGGGTGAGTGCTCGGTCCTGCTCTTCCTGCCCGTCGCCCACGTCTTCGGACGGCTGGTCGAGGTCGCCGCGCTGATGGCGCCGATCAAGCTGGGCCACGCGCCGGACGTCAAGAACCTCACGGACGAACTCGCCTCCTTCCGGCCGACCATGATCCTGGGCGTTCCGCGCGTCTTCGAGAAGGTCTACAACTCGGCGCGCGCCAAGGCGCAGGCCGAGGGCAAGGGCAAGATCTTCGACAAGGCAGCGGACACGGCGATCGCGTACAGCCGGGCGCTCGACACGTCCTCGGGCCCGTCTCTCGGCCTGCGGATCAAGTACAAGATCTTCGACAAGCTGGTCTACAGCAAGCTGCGCGCGGTCCTCGGCGGCCGTGGCGAGTACGCGATCTCCGGCGGCGCCCCGCTCGGCGAGCGCCTCGGCCACTTCTTCCGCGGCATCGGCTTCACGGTCCTGGAGGGCTACGGCCTGACCGAGTCCTGCGCGGCCACCGCCTTCAACCCCTGGGACCGCCAGAAGATCGGCACGGTCGGCCAGCCGCTGCCCGGCTCCGTCGTGCGCATCGCCGACGACGGCGAGGTCCTGCTCCACGGCGAGCACCTGTTCTCGCGCTACTGGAACAACGAGGGCGCCACCGAGGAGGCCCTCGCCGACGGCTGGTTCCACACCGGTGACATCGGCACGCTCGACGAGGACGGCTATCTGCGCATCACCGGCCGCAAGAAGGAGATCATCGTCACCGCCGGCGGCAAGAACGTGGCCCCGGCCGTGATCGAGGACCGCATCCGCGCGCACGCGCTGGTCGCCGAGTGCATGGTCGTCGGCGACGGCCGCCCCTTCGTGGGGGCGCTCGTCACGGTCGACGACGAGTTCCTCGGCCGCTGGGCCGCCGAGCACGGCAAGCCCGCGGGGTCGACGGCGTCCTCCCTGCGTGACGACGCGGATCTGCTCGCGGCGATCCAGAGCGCGGTGGACGACGGCAACGCGGCGGTCTCCAAGGCGGAGTCCGTACGGAAGTTCCGGGTCCTCAGCTCCCAGTTCACGGAGGAGTCGGGGCATCTGACGCCGTCGCTGAAGCTGAAGCGGAATGTGGTGGCGAAGGATTACGCGGATGAGATCGAGGCGATTTACCGCGGGTAGCGTTGGCGGGGCGCCCACTCGCCGTGGGGGCCCTGTCGGTTTGCGGCTCTCGGTCTCGTCGTGGTTGCTCGCGCAGTTCCCCGCGCCCCTGAAGCAGGGGCTGCGCCCCGCTTCCTTAGGGGCGCGGGGAACTGCGCGAGCAACCCACTACCGCCCGCAGGCCTAGAGCAACTCCCGGAGCCTCTCCGCCAGGAGGTCCCAGCGCCACTTTTCCTCGACCCATTGGCGCCCCCGCCCGCCCATGCGGGCCCGCAGCTCCGCGTCCGCCAGCAACGCGGTGATCCTCTCCGCCGCCTCCTCGGGGGCGCCACCCCGCACGACCCAGCCCGTCTCCCCGTCGAGGACCGCGTCCGGCGCGCCCCCGGAGTCCCCTGCGACCACGGGAAGACCCGTCGCCGACGCCTCCAGGTAGACGATCCCGAGGCCTTCCACGTCCAGGCCCCCGCGCCGCGTCCGGCACGGCATCGCGAAGACGTCGCCCGCGCCGTAGTGCGCGGGCAGTTCCGACCACGGCACGGCGCCGGTGAAGCGGACGGAGTCGGCGACGCCGGTCTCGGCGGCCAGCTTGCGGAGGTCGTTCTCGTAGGGCCCGCCCCCGACGATCAGAAGCACCGCCTCCGGTTCGGCGGCGAGAATCCTCGGCATGGCGAGGATCAACGTGTCCTGGCCCTTGCGCGGCACCAGCCGCGAGACGCACACGACGACAGGGCGGTCGCTCAGCCCGAGCCGCGCCCGCACCGCGTCGCCGCCCGAGTCGGGGTGGAAGGTCTTCTCGTCGACCCCGGGCGGCAGTTGGACCATCCGCCCGGCCGCCGCGGGCGTCAGCGCGGCGGCGATCCGCGAGCGCGTGTACTCCCCGAGATAGGTGATGGTGTCCGTCGACTCGCCGATCCTGCGCAGCAGTTGGCGTGAGGCGGGCAGCTGGGCCCAGCCCGCCTCGTGTCCGTGCGTCGTGGCGACGAGCCGCTTCGCCCCCGCCCTCCGCAGCGCGGGCGCCATCAGCCCGAGCGGCGCCGCCGCCCCGAACCACACCGACGTACAGCCGTGTTCGCGCAGGAGCGAGACGGCACGGCGGGTGACGCGCGGGGTCGGGAGCAGCATCGTCGTGGGGTCGCGTACGACCTGGAAGGGCTGCTCGGCGTCGAAGGCCGCGGTGGCCTCGGCGCCCTCGCGGCCGCGCTTCCAGGTGGAGGCGTAGACGACGAGCTGCTCGGGGTCCAGGCGCAGCGCCATGTTGTGCAGGAACGCCTGGATGCCACCGGGCCTGGGCGGGAAGTCGTTCGTGACGATCAGGGTCTTGTGCATCGCGCCTGACAGTACCGAAAACGGCCGACCGCGCCGAAAGCGGCCGACCGTACCGAACGGCCCCGCCTCTTCGCCCTCGCCCGGCCCCGCCCGGCATCATGACACCGCGAATCACAATGAAGTGCATAAATAGGGGCGAGGCACGCATGGCACGCATCCTGACCGTCTGGGTCCTGACCAGGACCGCTCTGCTGCTCTGCGTCCTCCATGTACTCACCGCCCCGGGACCGGACGTCACCAGCGACGTCTCCGTCATCTACCAGGGCTGGTACGAGGTCCTGCGCACCGGCACCTTCCCGCTCGACGACGTCACCTGGCAGTACCCGCCCGCGGCGGCCCTCGCGGTGCTCTCCCCCGCCCTGCTGCCCTTCCTCGACTACGCCTCCGCCTTCTTCGTCCTCGCCCTCCTCGCCGACGCGGCGGTCTTCGGGCTGCTGCTGTACGCGGGGCGGCGGCCCGGCAAGTCGGTGCGCGGCCTGTGGGTGTGGATCGTGGGCGTGCCCCTGCTCGGCCCGACCGTGTACGCCCGCTACGACGTGCTGGTGACCGCCGTCGCGGTCGCGGCGCTGCTCGCGGGGGCCCGGCATCCGCGCGCCATGGGGGCGCTCGCCGGGTTCGGGGCGCTGCTGAAGGTGTGGCCCGTGCTGCTGCTCGTCGGGGTGGCTCGCGGGCGGGCGGCCCTGCGGCCCTGGGGCGCGGCGGCGGGCACGGCCCTCGGTGTCACGCTGGCGTTCCTCGTGGCGATGCCGGGCGCGCTCGCGTTCCTCACCTTCCAGCGCGACCGCGGCACGGAGGTGGAGTCCCTCGGCGCCCTGGTCTTCCACGTGGGGCGCCACCTCGGCTGGCGGGGCGAGGTGCGGCTCAACTACGGCTCGGTGGAGTTCCTCGGCCCCGGCGTCCCGCTGGTGAGCACGGCGGCGCAGGTGCTGTCCGCGGCGGCCTTCGGCTGGCTCCTGGTGTGGCGGCTGCGCGCCCGGGCCCGGTCGGCGAGCACGCTCGCGGACGCCGCCTTCGTCGCCGTACTGCTCTTCACCACGACGAGCAGGGTGATCAGCCCCCAGTACATGCTGTGGCTCGTCGGTGTCGCCGCCGTCTGCCTGGCGTTCCGCACGAGCCGCATGGAGCTGCCGGCCCGCCTGGTCCTCGCCGCCACGTTCGTGACGTTCCTGGAGTTCCCGGTGTGGTTCTCGCACGTGGTGGCCAGCGACCCGCTGGGCGTGGCGCTGCTGCTCGTACGCAATGGCCTGCTGGTCGCGGCGGCCCTGCTGGCCTGCCGGAACCTGTGGCGGCAGACCGTGTCCGAGCCGCGCGGCCGGGCGCGGCGGCCGGTGCCCGAGCAGCTCAGCCAAGCTCCGAGCGCAGATACGTACGCCAGCGCGCCGTGAAGTCCTCGCGCGTCGTGCCCAGGACGTCGCGCAAGGCGTCCTCGACCGCGCCCGCCCGCTCGTCGTGTGCGCCCACGGCCCGGTAGAAGTCCGTCAGCCTCCGCTCGCCCCACCGGTCCGCGATCATCCGACAGGCCAGCCACGCGCCCTCGTACGACTCGGCGAGCCGTGCGGACTCCCGGCCGAAGCCGAAGTCCTCGTCCTTCGGGAGCGCGCCCGGCAGCTCTCCGCGCCGTACCGCCCGCCGCAGTTCGGGGGCGGCCTGCGGCGCGGTACGCCCCGTGCCGCGGTAGCCCACCCAGTCCGCGAAGCCCTCGGAGAGCCAGAGCGGGGTGGCCGGTGACGTCTGCGCGCGGGTCGCCACATGGGCCGTCTCGTGGGTCAGGACGACCTGTTTGCCGACGTCGCCGAGAACGCCGTACGCCTCGGGGTTGACGATGATCCGGTCCGCGGGGGCCCGCCCGGAGCCGCCCGCCTCGCCCGTGGTGACCGCCGCTATCCCCCGGTAACCGGAGGCGGGCGCCCCGAGGAGGCCCGCCATGTCCTTCAGGGACCGGGGCACG
Organism: Streptomyces sp. NRRL S-920; assembly: GCF_000717945.1. Taxonomy (NCBI): domain Bacteria; kingdom Bacillati; phylum Actinomycetota; class Actinomycetes; order Kitasatosporales; family Streptomycetaceae; genus Streptomyces; species Streptomyces sp. NRRL S-920. Next base: position 116,492 of record NZ_JODF01000030.1, on the reverse strand, counting down.
ACCACGACGACCTTCCCCGGCCACTCCCCCGGCCAGGCCGCCCGCACCGCCGGCACCGCCCGGTCGGCGAGACCACGGTAGCCGCGCAGCTCCCGGGCGCTGCGCCCGACGCCGAGGACGAGGCTGTGGCCGCCCCGCACCGCCCGCACCCTCCCCTGGTCCCACAGCTGCTCACCGGCGTTCCGAGCGGCCCGCTCGGAGGTGACGTACCAGCGCCCGCCGTGCCGTTCCAGGGAGAGGGTGCGCTCGGCGACGAGCGGGGCACGGTCGTGGCCCTCGACGCGGTAGCGGAGTTCGGCGTTCGCCGTGGCCCGGGAACCGGCGCGGTCGAGGTGGTTCAGGCGGTACTCCCAGGCGTCCAGTGGGATGCCGCGGACGTTCGCGAAGAGATCCGCCGCGCCGGCCGCCGCCCGCTCGGTCCGTTCGTACGCCTTCTCGTCCCCGGCGAGGACGGCGTGCGCCCGGCGTTCGAGGAGCCTGCGCACCTCGCCCGCGGCGGAGTCCGGGACCGGGTCGCCGCCGCAGCCGGCGAGCACGGCGAGGCAGAGCGCGAGACACAGCGCCATCCCCCACGACCCACGCCTGTGACCAGCCACCACCTGCCCGATCGTACGGGGCGGTGGCGACCGGGCTCCGGTCGGAGTCAGATGCGGGTGACGGAGGAGACCGGCATCATGCCGACGGGGTCGTAGCGGACCGGCGCACCGGGGTAGGGGGCGTGCACCACCTGGCCGTTGCCCATGTACATCCCGATGTGGCTGGCGTCGTCGCGGTAGGTGACGAGGTCGCCGGGCCGCGCCTGGGCCAGGGGCACCTGCCGCCCGGCGTACCGCTGGGCCTGCGAGGTGCGGGGCAGACCGACCCCCGCCTGGGCGTACGACCACTGCATGAGGCCCGAGCAGTCGAACCCGGAGGGCCCGTTGGCGCCCCACACATAGGGGCGGCCGATCGCGGACCTGGCGGCGGCGATGGCGGCGGCGGCCCGCGAGGAGGACGGGGCGCCGCCGAGGTCGGGCAGCTCGGCGCGTCCGGCACCGGAGCGCGACGACCTGTCGTACGCCTCGCGCTCCTCGCTCGGCAGGGAGTTGAGCAGCCGTCTCGCCTGGGCCAGCTTGTTCTCGACGAGGCGCTTGTGGCGGGCGACGACGGTACGGCTCCTCTCCAGCTCGGCGAGTTTGCGCCCGGCCTCGGTGCGCTGCTGTGCGAGGCCGCGCTGGGCCTGCCGCAGATCGGTGAGCTGCCCCGCCTGCCGGGTGCTGACCCGGTCCAGGGCGGTGGCCTTGTCGAGGTAGCCCTCCGGGTCGGAGGAGAGCATCAGCTGGAGGGTGGGGTCGATGCCGCCCTCGCGGTACTGCGCCCCGGCGAGCGCGCCGAGGGCGCCGCGCATCTGGTTGATCCGCTCCTGGCCCCGCGCGATGCTGTCCCGGGCCCGCTCGACCTGCGCGCGCAGCTTGTCCGTGCGCTCATCGGCCTTGTTGTACGCCTCGGTCGCCTGCTCGGCCTGTTCGTACAGCCGGTCCACCGTGGCCCGGGTGTCGGACGGCTTGTCCTGCGGCGCGGCGCCCGCGGGCACGGCGGCGAGGGCGGCGGCCGCGGTGGCCGCCGCCGCCGAGAGGACGGTGACGCGTGTGCTCCGGTCGAGGCCGGGCTCTGCGGGACGGCGATGGGACCCCACGGGAAGCCGCTCTCCCTTCCGCTGACGGACCCCCAGGTCGTTGGGGGAATGCGCGCCGACAGTAGCCGTGCGACCGCGTGGCGGCCAACGACCCGTGGGGGTGCGGACAGCCCGGCGCCCCGCCTCAGACGCAGGTCATCAGCGGGGCGCGGGGTCAGCGGTGGTTGCCGGAATTCGCCCGTTCGGACGGTGTGGCAAGCGTGTTGACGTCAGCTGACGCGGACGCCGAACTGGAAGGTGCCGAGGTACTCCATGGACTCGTAGCGCACCACGGCGCCCGGCTTCGGGGCGTGCAGCACCTGGCCGTTGCCCGCGTAGAGGCCGACGTGCGCGAGGTTGTTGAAGAACACCAGGTCGCCGGGCTTCAGTTCACCTCGGCCGAGCCTCGTGCCGTCGTTCTGCTGCGTGTACGTGGTCCTGGTGATCGAGACCCCGGCCTGCGCGTACGACCACTGGGTGAGCCCGGAGCAGTCGTAGGAGTTGGGGCCGGTGCCACCGGAGACGTACGGCTTGCCTATCTGGGTGGCGGCGGCGCTCAGGGCGGCGGCGCCGCGGCCGGAGGCGGGGGTCTCCTTGCCGGTGTCCGCGGGCTTGTCGGCGGCGCGGTCGGCGGAACGGCTCGCGCGCTGCTTCTCCTTGGCGGCCAGGTCCGACTTCTCCTTGGCCGTCAGCGTGTTGAGGAGCTTCTGCGCCTCGCCGAGCTTGGCCTGGACTTCCCGCTTCTTCTTGCCGAGTTCCGTGCGGGTGTCCGCGAGGTCGTCGAGCTTGCCCGCGGCCTCCTTGCGCTGCTGCGCGAGGTCCCGCTGCTTCTTCTGGATCTTCTTGAGCGAGTCGACCTGCTGGCTGCTCAGCTGGTCCAGGGTGGACGCCTTGTCGAGGTAGTCGTCCGGGTCGGAGGAGAGGAAGAGCTGGAGGGAGGGGTCGATGCCGCCGGAGCGGTACTGGGCGCTCGCCATCGAACCGAGGCCGTCGCGCAGGTCGTTCAGCTCTTCCTGGCCGCTGGCGACCTTGTCCTGGAGAGCGTCGATCTGCTTCTCCAGCTTCTTCTGCTTCTCCTTGGCCCCGTTGTACTTGTCGGTGGCCCGTTCCGCGTCTTCGTAGAGCTTGTCGACCTTGGACTTGACCTCGTCCTTGCCCGGCTTCGGCGCGGCCTGGGCGGCACCCTGCGAGGTGAGGGCCACGGCAGCGGCGGCGGTCGCGGTGAGCACGGTCACGCGGGTGCGGCTCGGCTGCTTGGGTCGACGGTGGGACGCCACGCGGGCGGCTCCTTCTTCCTCCAGCCGCCTACCGAGACGCGGCGGGCGGGTACCACCGCCGCCACCCCGGATGGGTGATCAACCGAGCGGGGGTTCGAGGGGTGACCCTAGTGACCTTCTTGTGATCAGTTCAAATCTCATCAGCAAAAAATCGGTCGCGAAGCGCATTCTTTACCGATAACACACAGCCAGTAATGATCTTCTGACGCTATGTCGCACGCGGTGACGCCCAATTCGGGCATAGGGCCCAGGAGTTACTTGACACTCCTTAGCCCCGCGAAAGCCGCGCCGGGTCAGCTCCGCGAAAGCCGCTTCAGAAGCACCGCCGAAGCCACCGGCCGCGCCCCCGCCTTGGCGATCCCGTCGGCCACCTCGCGGTCGGTCGACACGACGACCACGGGCCTGCCCGGCGGCTCCGCGCGCACCAGCTGACGGATCAGCTCATCGGCGGTCACACCCGGTTTGGAGAAGAGCACCCGCACCCCGCGCGGTGGCGCGAGCAGCACCGGAGCGGCCAGCTCCGCCCCGTCGAAGACGCAGGTGACCTCGGCCCCCGACTGGAGGGCGAGCTGCGAGAGCGAGCCGAGCAGCCGCAGCCGCTGCTTCTCCAGCGGCATGGTCGGATAGCCGGTCTTGGTGACGTTGTAGCCGTCGACGACGAGATGGGCCTGCGGCAGGGCCAGCAACTGGTCCAGGATCGCCGGGTCGTTCTCGGAGAGCGCGCGGGCGGCGATGTCCTTGGGCGACATCCGGCCGGGCTCGACCGCGTCGACGGTCTCCGCGGGCCGTACGGACACGGGCGGCAGGGCCAGTTCGCGCCGCAGCCCCTGGGCCGACTCCAGGACCGTGTCGAGCAGCAGCCGCAGCCGCATGTCCTCGACGCTGCGTCCCTCGCGCGCCGCCCTGCGGCTGGCCTCCAGAGCGGCCTCGGTCTCGCCGAGCCGCGCCTTGAGCCGGCGCGCCTCGCTCTCCGCGGCGGAGAGCTGGGCCTGCCCCTCGGCGCGGACCGCCTCGGTCTCGGCGGTGGCCTTGCGCAGCGCCGCCTCCCCGCGCTTGACGTCACTGAGCGCACCGCGCAGCTTGCGGTGCATCGATTCGGCTTCCCTGCGCGCCGATTCCAGCTCCGCGCGCAGCCGCTCGGTCTCCGCCTTGGTCTGGCCGCGGGCGGCGGCCAGCTCCGCGCGCAGCCGGTCCAGCTCGGCCCTGGTCTCCTCGTCGGCACGCTCGGCGTCGGCGCGCTGAGCCTCCTCACCGGCGGCGGTGACGAGCTTCACCCAACCGGGGGGACGCAGCACATAGGCCGCGGCGGCCACGTCCAGCGGGTCGGCGGCCGGGGGCGGGGAACCGGCGGCCAGGGCACCGGCCAGCTCGGGCTGCGCCTCCCTGAGGCGTTCGCCGATGCGCTGGCGGAAGAGGGTGTCGCCCTCCAGCGCCGCCGCCATGGCGTTGCCCGCGAACTTCGCGCGCCGGGTCGGCGTGAAGCGGGCGTACTGCCGCAGCTGGGCGGGCAATTCGGCCAGGGTCAGCCCACCGAAGCCGTCCGAGACGATCTGTACGACCCTTCGGCGCACCCCGTCGGGCAGCGGGCGGTCGAGCACCTCAGCGGTGCCGTCGTCCGGCTCCCCGCCTGCGCTCTCCACCATCCGTCACCCCACTAGCTGTGCGGGCCCGCTCCCTCAGGAGTCGGCGCCCGGCCTGTCGACGAGTTCCACCTGATCCACCGCGTTGCACCAGCGGCAGCGCACCGACTCGATGGTCTCACTGACCACCTCGCGTTCTTCGATGTTCGACTCACCGGCCAGGTCAAGATGCACATACTCGACGACCTTCGATGTCCGGGTCACGTCGAAACGCGTGAGATTGCCGCAGAGAGTGCAGCGCCACCGGGTGGTGTCCGTCGGCAGGGGAACCGTCATCGTGGCTGTTCGCTTTCGTCGGTGGCCGTGGTACGTACGCGGTCTTCCGTGATGCGCATTGCCCGTAACCCTAAGGCCTGTAAGGGGCGCCATGCGGCGGCGTCCGTCGCGGCATGGCGGTCTGTACGAGTACCGTCCGTTACGTCATGCTCTGTCCATGATCAAAGCATGGGGTCCGAAGGCGGCCCGGCTGCTCAGGGGCCGGTCCGCCCCGGTGACGTACGGACTGATCGCCGTCTGCTGTCTGGTCTTCGTGATCTCGCCGGTCTCCGGGTTCAATCCCGCCTACGGCACCGGTGACCGGCTGCTCGCCGCGCAACAGGCCTACTTCGAGCGCTGGGGCGTGGTGCCCACCGAGCTGTTCAGCGGCGCCCCGCGCGCCGCGCTCGGCCCGTTCACCGCGCTGTTCGTGCACGGCAGCTGGGTGCATCTGCTGGGGAACATGCTGTTCCTGTACGTCTTCGGGGCGATGGTCGAGGAACGGATGGGGCACCTCCCGTACGCGCTCTTCTACGTCAGCTGCGGGTATCTCGCCCTCCTCGCCTACGCCGCGGCGCACGCGGGGTCCGGTCAGACGCTCGTCGGGGCCTCGGGGGCGATCTCCGCCGTCCTCGGCGCCTTCCTCTATCTCTTCCCGAAGGCACGCGTCACCAGCCTCTTCCCGTTCCTCTTCTTCCTGCCGCTGCGCTTTCCCGCCTGGGTGGTGCTGCCGTTCTGGGTGACGCTCCAGTGGCTCGCGGCGGGGCAGGGCGGCAAGGGGACCGGGGTGGCGTATCTGGCGCACCTGGTGGGCTTCTCGCTCGGGTTCCTCTACGCCTGGGGATGGTCCGTACGGAGGACTAGAGTGAAGGCCACAGCAGTACCGGCCACCGAGGGAGACAGCCAGCCGTGATCACCGCGATCGTGCTCATCAAGACCAGCGTGGACCGGATTCCGGAGATCGCCGAGTCGATCGCCGCGCTCGACTCGGTCAGCGAGGTCTTCTCCGTGACCGGCACCTACGACCTGATCGCGATGGTCCGCGTGCCGCGCCACGACGACCTCGCGGACGTCATCCCCGGGAAGATCAGCAAGATCCCCGGCGTGGAGGCGACCGACACGCACGTCGCGTTCCGCACGTACTCGCAGCACGACCTGGAGGCCGCGTTCGCGATCGGCCTCGACTCGTAGCCGCGCGGACTCTCCGAGGGTCCGCGAGCGGCTACGAGCCGCCCGGGCTCAGACGGCGGCGTCGGTGTCCGGTACGCAACGCCCGTCCTCGGTGCGGTAGTTCCAGCGCGCGCCGTCCGCCACCAGCTCCTTGACGGCGCGTACGAAACGCTCGACGTGCTCGTCGGGGGTGCCCGCGCCGAAGCTCACGCGGATCGCGTTGAGCGACTTCTCGCCGGGCGCGGCCTCGGGGGCGCCGCACTCGCCGGGCTCGCCGGACTCGCTGCCGAGCAGGGTGCGCACGAGCGGGTGGGCGCAGAACAGGCCGTCGCGTACGCCGATGCCGTACTCGGCGGAGAGCGCCGCCGCGAAGTGCGAGCTGTTCCAGCCGTCCACGACGAAGGAGATGACGCCCACGCGCGGCGCGTCGTCGCCGAACAGCGAGAGCACCCGGACGGCGGGCACCTCGGCGAGCCCCTCGCGCACCGTGCGGATCAGGTACTGCTCGCGGGCCACCAGCTCGTCGAAGCCCGCCTCGGTGAGCGCCTTGCAGGCCGAGGCGATGGAGTAGACGCCGATGACGTTCGGCGAACCGGCCTCGTGCCGGGCCGCGCTGTCGTGCCACTCCACGTCCACGCCGCCGCCCGCTTCCCTGGGGCGTCGCGTCACCTTCCGCGAGGCGCCGCCGCCCGCGAGGTAGGGCTCGGCCGCGCGCAACCAGTCAAAGCGGCCCGCGAGGACGCCCGAGCCGAAGGGCGCGTACAGCTTGTGCCCGGAGAACGCGACCCAGTCGACGTCCAACTCCCTTACGGAGACGGGGTGGTGGGGGGCGAGCTGCGCGGCGTCGAGCACGATCCGGGCGCCGTGGGCGTGCGCGGCGGCGGCCAGCTCGCGCACCGGCCACAACTCACCGGTGACGTTGGAGGCGCCGGTGACGCACACGAGGGCGGGCCCGTGGGGGTCGCGGTCGGCCAGGGCGCGCTCCAGGGTCTGGACGGCCTCGCCGGGGGTGCGCGGCGCGTCGAGGTAGGTGACGCGGGCGCCCCGCCACGGCAGCAGCGAGGCGTGGTGCTCGGTCTCGAAGACGAAGACCTGGCAGTCGGCGGGCAGGGCGGATGCCAGCAGGTTCAGCGAATCGGTGGTGGAGCGGGTGAAGACGACCTGGTCGTCCTCGCGGCAGTCGAGGAACTCGGCGACGGCGGTACGGGAGTTCTCGAAGAGGTCGGTCGACAGCTGCGAGAGGTACCCGGCGCCGCGGTGCACGCTGCCGTAGTACGGCGCGTACGCGGCCACGTCGTCCCACACCCGCTGGAGCGCCGGCGCGCTCGCCGCGTAGTCGAGCGCGGCGTACGTCACCTCGCCGCCGGTGACCAGCGGCACGGTGACGTCCCGGCCGAGGACGGCCAGCGGGGCGCAGACGGACGAATCGGCGGCGGCGACGACGGAAACAGACATGGCGAACTCCCGTGAGAGGCAGGCGAATTCACCGCGCCGGAGCTGCTTCAGAGCTGCGTCGGAGCTGCGTCGGAGCTGCGTCGACGGCGCGGGAGAAAAATGGAGAAGGGTGTGCGGAGGCGGGGCTGAAGAGCCCTGTCACATTCGCTTGCTCACGAGACTGCTCCCTTGAGGACCAGGACCCCCAGGGCTGTGACATCCACCGATGTCCAGGGGTCCGCGCTTGCCATACGCCTTGCTGCGTACGACCTGGTCTTCACCCGGGGCACCCCGCCACGGACGGAGGGTTGCCGGACAGCGGGCCGGGGCCGTAGTCGCTGTCACTCATGACCTGTCCAGCATCCTGCCACACGATCTTCGACGCGCAAGGCGCAGTCCAGAATCCGGACTGCGCCTTGCGTCACACGGGTGAGCGGGAAGCGGGCGGGAGGGTCAGCGGTTGCTGGCCGCCACCCACCGTTCCAGGGCCTTCTTCGCGGCCCCGGAGTCGATCCCCGCGGCCGCCTTCTCCATGCCGGCGCGGATCTGCTCCGCCAGTGGGGCGTCGGTCGGTTCGAGGGCGACCAGCGCCGCCGCCGAGTTCAGCAGCACGGCGTCCCGCACCGGCCCCCTCTCGCCGTCGAGCAGCCGCCGGGCGACCTCCGCGTTGTACGAGGCGTCCGCGCCGCGCAGCGCCTCGACGGGCACCAGGTCGATGCCGACGTCGCGGGGGTCGAAGGCCTCCTCGCGCACCGCCCCGTCCCGTACGACCCACACCCGTGAGGTGGCCGTCGTCGTCAGCTCGTCGAGTCCGTCGTCACCGCGGAAGACCAGCGCCGACGAGCCGCGCTCGGCGAGCACCCCGGCGACGATCGGCGCGACGCGCGCGTCGGCGACCCCGGTGGCCTGGGCCCGCACCTTGGCGGGGTTGGTGAGCGGACCGAGGAAGTTGAAGGTCGTGCGGATCCCCAGCTCCCTGCGGGCGGGGGCCACATGGCGCAGCGCCGGATGGAACTTCACCGCGAAGCAGAACGTGATGCCCGCTTCCTCGGCCACCTCGACGACCCGCTGGGGCGAGAGGTCCAGGTTGACGCCGAGCTTCTCCAGTACGTCGGAGGCGCCGGACGCGCTGGAGGCGGCGCGGTTGCCGTGCTTGACGACCTTCGCGCCCGCGCCCGCGACGACGATCGCGGACATGGTCGAGATGTTGACGGTCTTCGCGCCGTCGCCGCCCGTGCCGACGATGTCGACGCTGGGCCCCGGCACGTCGATGACCCGGGCGTGCGCGTACATCGCGCGTACGAGACCGGAGATCTCCTCGACGGTCTCCCCCTTGGCCCGCAGCGCGACCGCGAACCCGGCGATCTGCGCGTCGGTGGCCTCGCCGCGCATGATGCGGTCCATGGCCCAGGCCGTGTCGTCGGCGCTCTGGTCGCGCCCGTCGAGCAGGCCGTTCAGCACGTCGGGCCAGGAACGGCCCGCCGCGGTAGTGCCTCCTGCGGGGGTCACAGCGCTCATGGCCGCTCCTGGTGTTCGTCCGTCGGACAGGGAAGAGAGGAACCCGACACGTCGGGTGGGTCCACCCTATCCAGCCGCCGGGACGGCAAAGAGCCCCGTCCATGAACTGGACGGGGCTCTCGCCGTGGCGACCTGGTCAGAGCTTCAGGTGATCAGTGGTGGCCGTGGCCGCTGGTGATCTCCTTGTACTCCTCGGCGGTGGGCTTGGGGATCTGGTTGTCCTCCCCGTAGTAGCCCTTGGAGAGCTTGGCCCGGAGCTTCTGCGTACCGGACACCTTGCGCTCGACACCGTTCTCGTCGACCGTCGGGCCGATCTCGACCGGCGCGTACTGCTCGTGCGCGGTGAGCGTGTGCAGCTGCCCCTGGTCGAGCGGCTCGTGGACCTCGATGAACTCACCGTGCGGCAGGCGCTTGATGATGCCCGACTCGCGGCCGTGCAGCACCTTGTCCTTGTCGCGGCGCTGGAGACCCAGGCAGATCCGCTTGGTGGCGATGAAGGCGATGACCGGTCCGACGAAGAAGAAGATCCGGACGAACCAGGTGATCGCGTTCAGCGACAGGTGGAAGTGCGTGGCCCACAGGTCGTTGCCGCCACCGACGAGCATGACCATGTACGCGGTGATCCAGGCGACACCGAAGGCCGTACGGGTCGGGGCGTTGCGCGGGCGGTCCAGGATGTGGTGCTCGCGCTTGTCCCCGGTGACCCAGGACTCGATGAACGGGTAGACCGCGATCGCCGCGAGGACCAGCGGGAAGATGACCAGCGGGATGAAGACGCCCAGGACGAGCGTGTGACCCCAGAGGTTGATCTCCCAGCCCGGCATGACACGGATCAGGCCCTCGGCGAAGCCCATGTACCAGTCGGGCTGGGCGCCGGTCGACACCTGGTCCGGGCGGTACGGGCCGATGGCCCAGATCGGGTTGATCGAGGCGATCGCCGCGATGGCCGCGATGACACCGAAGACCAGGAAGAAGAAGCCTCCGGCCTTGGCCATGTACACGGGCAGCAGCGGCATGCCGACGACGTTCTTGTTGCTCTTGCCGGGGCCCGCGAACTGCGTGTGCTTGTGGTAGAAGACCAGGATCAGGTGCGCCACCATCAGGCCGAGCATGATGCCGGGCAGCAGCAGGATGTGGACCGAGTAGAACCGGGCCACGAAGTCGCCGCCGGGGAACTCGCCGCCGAACAGGAACATCGACAGGTACGTGCCGACGACCGGGACGGACAGGATCGCGCCCTGCATGAAGCGGACACCGGTGCCGGAGAGCAGGTCGTCCGGGAGCGAGTAACCGGTGAAGCCGGTGAACATGCCGAGGACGAACAGCAGGAAGCCGAACAGCCAGTTGACCTCACGCGGCTTGCGGAAGGCGCCCGTGAAGAACACGCGCATCATGTGCACGAACATGCCGGCGAGGAAGATCAGCGCCGCCCAGTGGTGGATCTGCCGGATCAGCAGACCACCGCGCACATCGAAGGAGATGTGCATGGTCGAGTTGAACGCCTCGGACATCAGCTGTCCCTGGAGCGGGACGTAGCTGCCGTGGTACTCCACCTCGTTCATCGACGGGTGGAAGAACAGCGTCAGGTACACACCCGTGAGGATGATGATGATGAAGCTGTACATGCAGATCTCACCGAGCATGAAGGACCAGTGGTCCGGGAAGATCTTGCGCATGTTGGCCTTGGCCAGGGAGTAGATCCCAAGGCGGCCGTCGGCCCAGTCGGCCACCCGCTCGCCGGCGGGTGCCTTCTTCTTGTTGTCGCTGCTCATCAGGTCAGCCCCTCTCGAAGAAGGCAGGACCGACGGGCTCTTCGAAGTCGCCGAGCGCCTGAAGATAGCCCTCCTCGTTCACGCCGATCCGCAGCTGCGGCAGGGCGTGACCAGCGGGGCCGAAGATCACTCGGGCGCCGTCGGAGAGGTCGAAGGTGGACTGGTGGCACGGGCAGAGGACGTGGTGCGTCTGCTGCTCGTACAGGGAGATCGGGCAGCCCACGTGGGTGCAGATCTTGGAGTACGCGACGACGCCCTCGTGCGACCACTCCAGCTCGCGCTTGTCCTTGATGTTCTCCGGCTGGATCCGGACGATCATCAGGGCGGCCTTGGCGATCTGGGTCTGGAAGTCGTGGTCGTGCTCCGACATGCCCTCGGGCATGGCGAACGTCAGCGAACCGACCTGCACGTCCGAGGGGCGCAGCGGCTCGTGCGTGTTCATGTTGACGAGCTTCTTGCCCTTGGCCCACTTGGTGTGCCGGAGCTTGTCCTCGGGCAGCGGACCGAGGTCGCGCAGGAGGACGACGCCGGAGAGCGGAACCAGCGCGAGCGCGCCGAACATCGTGTTGCGGATCAGCTTGCGCCGGCCGAACTGCGACTCCTCGGCACCGGCCTTGAAGTCGGCCATGACCTTGGCCCTGACCTCGGGCTCGGCCTCGATCGGGTGACGCTCGTCGGCGACCTCCACGTCGGACATCAGGGTGCGGGCCCAGTGGACCGCGCCCGCGCCGATGCAGAAGAGCGCCAGGCCGAGGGTGAGCCCCAGGGCGAAGTTCAGGCCGCTGATGTGCCCGATCGGCCAGACGAAGATGCTCTTGTCCGCCGGGATGGTGACGAACGAGGCGATGAAGCCGACCGTGGCGAGCATGGACAGCGTGAACATGAACGCGATCGCACGCTCGGAGCGCTTCGCGGCCCGCTCGTCGATGTCCTGGATGCGGTGCTGGTGGGGCGGAAGGCCCGGGTCGGCGAACGGGTTCTCGTCCGCGACCGCGACCGAACCGTGCTCGGGCTCGGTCACCTGCTTGCTGGGCAGGTTCTCTTCTGGAATCTCTTGGCTACTCATGACTTCTTGGCCTTTGCGGTCCGAGCGGCGACCCACACGGCGACCGCGATCAGCGAGCCGAGACCGAAGATCCAGCCGAAGAGGCCTTCACTGACCGGGCCCAGTCCACCCAGCTTGAGACCCCCAGGGCTCTGGGTCTTCTCGCCGTTGACCGCGTCGAGGTACGCGATGATCTCCTTCTTCTCCTTCTCCGGCATCGTGGTGTCGGGGAAGGACGGCATGTTCTGCGGGCCGGTCTGCATGGCCTCGTAGATGTGCTTCGGAGAGACACCTTCGAGCGACGGCGCGAACTTGCCGTGCGTCAGCGCGCCACCTTCACCGGTGAAGTTGTGGCACTGGGCGCAGTTGGTGCGGAACAGCTCGCCACCCTTGGCGATGTCCGCCCCGTCCGGGCTGTACTGCTTCTCGGTGGGGACCGAGGGACCGGCACCCAGCGACGAGATGTACGCCGCCAGCTGGTCGATCTGGGCCTGGTTGTAGATGACCTTCTTCTTGGGCGCCTGGGCGCCCTGCTGCTGGAGCGGCATGCGCCCGGTGCCGACCTGGAAGTCGACCGCCGCGGCGCCCACGCCCACCAGGCTCGGACCGTCGGAGGAGCCCTGACCGCCGGTTCCGTGGCAGCTGGAGCAGCCCACGGCGTAGAGCTTCTTGCCCTCGTCGATGGCGAGGGACTGGGCGGTTTCGTCGGCTTGCGCCTTGTCCGCCGGCGCGAACGCGGCGTACAGCCCCCCGGTGGCCGCCAGCGCGAGGAGTAGGACGACGACCGCCGCCAGCGGATGGCGTCGTCGTGCGGAGAGCTTTTTCACGGATTACCCCGGTGTCAGGATCTTCTGCGTCGATGCTTCTGGAATGTGTCGGTACGTCGCGTGAGCGACCCCCGCCGATTACTTGATCATGTAGATCGTGGCGAAGAGGCCGATCCAGACCACATCGACGAAGTGCCAGTAGTAGGACACGACGATGGCTGCGGTCGCCTGTTCATGGGTGAACTTCCTGGCCGCGTAGGTGCGGCCGAGGACCAGCAGGAAGGCGATCAGGCCGCCTGTCACATGCAGTCCGTGGAAGCCGGTGGTCAGGTAGAAGACCGAGCCGTACGGGTCGGAGGAGAGCGAGAGCCCGTCCTTCTTGACCAGCTCGGTGTACTCGTACACCTGACCGCCGATGAAGATCGCACCCATGATGAAGGTGACGATGAACCACATCCGGAGCTTCTTCACGTCGCCACGCTCAGCGGCGAAGACGCCGAGCTGACACGTGAGGGAGGAGAGCACCAGGATGGTGGTGTTCGTCGCCGAGAACGGGAAGTTAAGGGCCGAGGCCATTTCCTTCCAGTGATCAGGACCTGTCACCGATCGCAGGGTGAAGTACATCGCGAAGAGGGCCGCGAAGAACATCAGCTCGGAACTCAGCCAGATGATGGTTCCGACGCTGGTGAGGTTCGGTCGATTGACCGGCGGGTGCGCGTGCCCGGTATCTACTGTCGTTGCTGTCGCCACGACCGACATTATGTCGGTCGCTTATCCCGCCCTCACCCCGGGGGGTGCCGTTCGGAGTGTCTGCGGGGTGTGTCCTGCCCGTATGGCCCATCGGAGGCCTGTCCGAAGCGCTGTTGACGGGGTGTCGGGAGGAGTAGCATCCGCGCATCGGTTCCCGATCCCATGACGGCACAGCTCAGCTCAGCCCAGCTCGATGATCTGGAGGAACAATGCAGCCGACCGCCACGGTGCTGGTCTACAGCGACAACGCGAGCACCCGCGAGCAAGTCCGGTTGGCCACCGGGCGCAGGCCGGCGACGGACGTTCCCGAGGTCGAGTTCATCGAGTGCGCCACGCTGCCCGCCGTGCTCAAGCACCTGGACCAGGGCGGCGTCGACGTCTGTGTGCTCGACGGCGAGGCGAAGCCCGCGGGCGGTATGGGGGTGTGCCGGCAGATCAAGGACGAGATCTTCCAGGCGCCGCCCGTGCTGCTGCTCATCGGGCGCCCTCAGGACGCCTGGCTGGCCACCTGGAGCCGCGCGGAAGCGGCGGTGACCCTTCCGGTCGAGCCGGTGGAGTTCGCGGACGCGCTGGCCGCTCTGCTGCGCAGCAGGCGGGCCGTGGAGGCCTGACAGGCCCCCGCTCGGCCCCGCTCGCTCGGCGAAGGGTCTCGCGCCTCGGCGTGGGGCCCTCTGTGCTGTCTCCTGCGCCGCCGCTAGACCTGCGGGCGCAGTCGGGCCGCGTCGACCGCCGAGGGGCCTTCCTTGGTGCCGGAGAGCAGCGCGCTGCCCTTGCGCCAGTTCTGCCAGCTCATGTTCCAGTCGCCGAGGCCGTTGCCGAACGTCGGCATGTCCTCGCCGTAGCTGTTGACGACCTTCACGAGGTCGCCCTGGCGCACGGTCTCGTAGAACCAGGCGGCGTTCCCCGTGCTCATGCCGGTGCAGCCGTGGCTGGTGTTGGCGTTGCCCTGGGAGCCGGTCGACCAGGGCGCGGCGTGCACGTACTCACCGGAGTCGGTGACCCGCGTCGCGTAGTAGACCTGCTTGTCGTAGAAGTCCGAGGCGCCGATGCTGGCGCTGGTCATGCGTACGGAGTACTCCTTGCCGAGCACGACCTTGACGCCGTTGCGGGTGGAGTAGCCGGGTTTGCCCGTGGTCACCGGGATCGAGTTGATCTGCTCGCCGTTGCGGTAGACCGTCATCCAGTGGGACGAGGCGTCCGTCACGGCCTCGATCCGGTCCCCGGTGGTGAGCTTCAGCGGCTTGGTCTCGGTGCCCCACAGCCGGTCCCCCACCTTGATGCCTTCGAGGTTGCTGGAGACGTTGATGGTGGCGTGGGCGGGCCAGTACTCCTTGGGGCGGTAGTGCAGCGTCTCGCTGTCCACCCAGTGCCAGGCACCCTCGGCCGCGGGCACCGATCTCACCTTCAGGGCGCGTTCGACGGTGGCCCTGGCCGCCTTGTCCTTCACCGGGGTACTGAGCGTGGCCGTGACGGGCTGTCCGACGCCGTACTTGCCCGCCTCGGGGCCGAAGGTGACCTGTAGTCGCTTCTTCTCGGCGGGGACTTCGGTGTCGAAGGTCAGCACCTTGCGGCCGGGCGAGCCATCCTCGTCCTCGGTGCTCACCCGCACCGTGTACTGGGCGCCGGCCGCCAGTGGCGCGGTGCTGTGCCAGCGGGCGCCGTCGGCGGACAGCTCGCCCGCCACGTACCGCCCCAGCGCGTCGGTGGCCGTGACGTCGGTGATACGTCCGTCCTTGCCCTGGGCGGTCACTTCCAGGGGCTTGTCCGGGTCCGCCTTCTTGCTGCCCGCAGGGCTGTTGAAGGCGATCTGGCCGGCCGCGTCGTACGGCTTCGCCGAGAGCGGGTGGCCGTCGGGGCTGCCGCACGCCGTGGCGCCCGCACCGAGGGCGGCCACCAGCGTCGTGCAGCTCAGTACCGTGCGCATTCGCGGTGAGTGGCTCATGAACACACGGTATGGAGGTTCATTCCGTCCGGCGCGGTGAGTGACCCGTCCGGGGGCCGAGCGCGACACGCCGAGAGGCCCGGACACTCCGTCAGGAGCGCCCGGGCCTCTCGGCGCGGTGTCGGAACTACAGACTCACTGGGTCTGGTTCTCGCCGCGGTAGTACTCGAAGACCCAGCCCCACAGGCCGATGAGCAGAAGGGGGGCCGAGAAGTACAGCAGCCACCAGCCGATGGCGATGCTCATGAAGGCGAGCGCGCCACCGACGGCGAGCGAGAGCGGCTGCCAGCTGTGCGGGCTGAAGAAGCCCACCTCGCCGGCCTCGTCCGCGACGTCGGCCTCCTTGTTGTCCTGTGCGGAGGCGTCGACCCGCCGGGCCGTGAAGGCCAGGTAGTAGCCGATCATGATGCACAGGCCGAAGGCCAGGAAGAGCGCCGTGGTGCCGGCGGGCTCCTTCGACCACACGCCATAGACGATCGCCATGGCGAGGACGAAGACGCTCAGCCAGATGAACATCTTGCCCTGGATCTTCACTTCGCGGCCTCCTTGTCGCCACCGAACATCTTGGTGTCCTTCTGCCCGGCGTTCTCGAGCTGGCCGAGCGCGGCGATGTCCGGGTGGTGCAGGTCGAAGGCCGGCGATTCACTGCGGATGCGCGGCAGGGTGAGGAAGTTGTGCCGCGGCGGCGGGCAGGACGTCGCCCACTCCAGCGAACGGCCGTAGCCCCACGGGTCGTCGACCTCGATCTTCTTGCCGTACTTGGCCGTCTTCCAGATGTTGTAGAAGAACGGCAGGATCGACAGGCCGAGCAGGAACGAGCAGATCGTCGAGATCGTGTTCAGCGCGGTGAAGCCGTCGGCGTGCAGGTAATCCGCGTACCGGCGCGGCATGCCCTCGGCGCCCAGCCAGTGCTGCACCAGGAACGTGCCGTGGAAGCCCACGAAGAGCGTCCAGAACGTGATCTTGCCGAGGCGCTCGTCCAGCATCTTGCCGGTGAACTTCGGCCACCAGAAGTGGAAGCCGGAGAACATCGCGAAGACCACGGTGCCGAAGACGACGTAGTGGAAGTGCGCGACCACGAAGTACGAGTCCGAGACGTGGAAGTCCATCGGCGGCGAGGCCAGGATGACGCCCGTCAGACCACCGAAGGTGAAGGTGATCAGGAAGCCGACGGCCCACAGCATCGGGGTCTCGAAACTCAAGGACCCCTTCCACATCGTGCCGATCCAGTTGAAGAACTTCACACCGGTTGGCACCGCGATGAGGAATGTCATGAACGAGAAGAACGGCAGGAGGACGCCGCCCGTGACGTACATGTGGTGCGCCCACACCGTCACGGAGAGACCCGCGATGGCGATCGTCGCGCCGATCAGGCCCATGTAGCCGAACATCGGCTTGCGGGAGAAGACCGGGATGACCTCGGAAATGATTCCGAAGAATGGCAGCGCGATGATGTACACCTCTGGATGGCCGAAGAACCAGAAGAGGTGTTGCCAGAGCAATGCGCCGCCATTGGCCGCGTCGAAGATATGGGCACCGAATTTACGGTCCGCCTCCAGGGCGAACAGCGCGGCGGCCAGAACCGGGAAGGCGAGCAGCACCAGCACCGCGGTCAGCAGCACGTTCCACACGAAGATCGGCATGCGGAACATGGTCATGCCGGGCGCGCGCATGCAGATGATCGTGGTGATGAAGTTGACCGAGCCGAGGATCGTGCCGAAGCCGGAGAAGGCCAGACCCATGATCCACATGTCGGCGCCGATGCCCGGGGAGCGGACGGCGTCCGAGAGCGGGCTGTAGGCGAACCAGCCGAAGTCGGCCGCGCCGTTCGGCGTGAGGAAACCGCCGACCGCGATGAGCGAGCCGAACAGGTAGAGCCAGTAGGCGAACATGTTCAGCCGCGGGAAGGCGACGTCGGGCGCGCCGATCTGGAGCGGCATGATCCAGTTCGCGAAACCGGCGAACAGCGGCGTCGCGAACATCAGCAGCATGATCGTGCCGTGCATCGTGAACGCCTGGTTGAACTGCTCGTTCGACATGATCTGCGTACCCGGGCGGGCGAGTTCGGCGCGCATGAAGAGCGCCATCACTCCGCCGATGCAGAAGAACGCGAACGACGTGACCAGATAGAGCGTGCCGATCGTCTTGTGGTCAGTGGTGGTCAGCCACTTGATGACGACGTTTCCCGGCTGCTTGCGCCTGACCGGCAGCTCGTTCTCGTACGAGTCTTCTGCTGCCGCGGCACCCTGGGGTTCGTTGAGGATGCTCACAGGTTGTTCGTCTCCCGGTTCTTCTCGTGGGGCGTCTGCTCGATGCCGGCCGGGATGTAACCGGTCTGGTTCTTCTTCGCCAGGTCCTCGAGGTGCTGCTTGTAGCGCTCGGGGGAGACGACCTTGACGTTGAAGAGCATCCGGGAGTGGTCGACGCCGCACAGCTCGGCGCACTTGCCCATGAAGGTGCCCTCCTTGTTCGGAGTCACCTCGAAGGCGTTGGTGTGGCCCGGGATGACGTCCTGCTTCATGAGGAACGGCACCACCCAGAAGGAGTGGATGACGTCACGCGAAGTCAGTACGAAGCGGACCTTCTCGCCCTTGGGGAGCCAGAGGGTCGGACCGGGGTTGCCGTTCTGGGGGTTCCGGTCGCCGGGCGTGCCGACCTCGTAGACGCCGTTGGCCTTGGCCGGGAAGTCCTCGCGGAACCTCTCCGGGATGGCCTCCAGGTCCTTGGAGGTCCTGGCGTTCTCCTTGCCGGCGCCCCGGACGTTCTCGACGTAGTTGAAGCCCCAGCTCCACTGGTAGCCGACCACGTTGATGGTGTGGGCCGGCTTGTCCTCGAGCTTCAGGAGCTTGGACTCGTCACGTGCCGTGAAGTAGAAGAGCACCGAGACGATGATGAGGGGGACTACCGTGTACAGCGCCTCGATGGGCATGTTGTACCGGGTCTGAAGAGGTACTTCCACCTTGGTGCGGCTGCGCCGGTGGAAGATGACGCTCCACAGGATCAGACCCCAGACCAGCACGCCCGTGGCGAGCGCTGCCGCCCACGAGCCCTGCCAGAGGGAGAGAATCCGCGGAGCCTCTTCCGTTACCGGGGTGGGCATTCCAAGGCGGGGGAAATCCTTGTATGTGCAACCGGTGGCGGTCGCCAGGATCAGGCCCGCAGTCAGCACCTGCGGCAGCTTCCGCCGCATCGGGCGCCGCGACGAGCGGTCGGAGCCGTTGGGACTCACGTAGCGCCTTCCCGAGAGTCTCGCCCGCGCGGTCGGCTGCGGCCTCCACGCTGGTCGGTCGCCGCCCTGCGTCGGGCAGGGGTTTGGATGTTTATGCGGACCAAACCCTACTGGACGCATTTTGGGGTCGCGCGGGGAGGGTGCCTAACGCGCCGCGGGTCACTCCGAAGGGTGGGGTGGGCGCCCCTTGCCGCTTTCTGACGGGGGGTCGGGGCGCCTACGGGGGTGGTGGAATCTGTCGGTCCGCGGGTGCGGGTCCGGTGGGGGCTGGTGGCGCAGTTCCCCGCGCCCCTTCAGGGCGCTTAGCGTTGACCTGTGTCCTACTTCGATACCGCCTCCTCCGCTCCCCTTCATCCCGTTGCCCGGCAGGCCCTGGTGGCCTCGCTCGATGAGGGGTGGGCCGATCCCGCGCGGCTCTATCGGGAGGGGCGGCGGGCCCGGTTGCTGCTCGACGCGGCGCGGGAGGCCGCCGCCGATGCCGTGGGGTGCCGGGCCGACGAGCTGGTCTTCACCCCGTCCGGCACCCGCGCCGTGCACGCGGGGATCGCGGGCGCGCTGGCCGGGCGCCGCCGCGCCGGACGCCACCTGATCGTGTCAGCGGTCGAACACTCGTCAGTGCTCCATTCGGCCGCGGCCCACGAGGCCGGGGGCGGGACCGTGACCGAGGTGCCGGTGGACCGGGGCGGGGCGGTCGACCCGGAGGCGTACGCCGCGGCGCTCCGGGAGGACACCGCGCTCGCCTGTCTCCAGTCCGCCAACCACGAGGTGGGCACCGAGCAGCCGGTGGCCGAGGTGGCGGCCGCCTGCCGTGCAGCGGGGGTGCCGCTCCTCGTGGACGCGGCGCAGTCGCTGCCGTGGGGGCCGGTCGACGGGGACTGGTCGCTGCTCACCGGGAGTGCCCATAAATGGGGTGGCCCGGCGGGCGTCGGGCTGCTCGCCGTACGCAAGGGGGTCCGCTTCGCGCCGCAAGGGCCCGTCGACGAGCGGGAGTCCGGGCGTGGCGCCGGGTTCGAGAACATTCCGGCGATCGTCGCGGCGGCGGCCTCGCTGCGGGCGGTGCGGGCCGAGGCCGCGCGGGAAGGGGCACGGCTGCGGGAGCTGACCGAGCGGATCAGGGCGCGGGTGCCGGGGTGTGTGCCGGACGTGGAGGTGGTGGGCGATCCGGTGCGGCGGCTTCCGCACCTCGTCACCTTCTCCTGTCTCTATGTCGACGGGGAGACATTGCTGCACGAGCTGGACCGGGCGGGTTTCTCCGTGTCGTCGGGGTCGTCGTGCACCAGTTCGACGCTGACGCCGAGCCATGTCCTCAAGGCGATGGGCGTGCTGAGTGAGGGGAACGTCCGGGTCTCGCTGCCGGTCGGCACGGAGGCCGCCGAGGTGGAGCGGTTCCTCGACGTGCTGCCCGGCGCGGTCGCCGAGGTACGGGAGAAGCTGGGCGCCCCGGTCGCGGCCACGGCGCGCGCGGACGGGGAGTCGCTCGTCGTCGACGCGGTCGGCAAGCGGTGCCCGATCCCCGTCATCGAGCTGGCGAAGGTCATCGGGGACGTCCCGGTCGGCGGGACGGTGACCGTCCTCGCGGACGACGAGGCGGCACGCCTCGACATCCCGGCGTGGTGCGAGATGCGCGGTCAGGAGTACGTGGGTGAGCGGCCGGCGGACCACGGCTCGGCCTATGTGGTCCGCCGGAACTCGTAACCCCTAGACGAGGTGCGTGCGGACCTCGTTGGCGGCCTCGTGGCCGTACGCCTTGGTGAAGCGGTCCATGAAGTTGCTGCGCTGGAGTTCGTACTCCTGGGTGCCGACGGTCTCGATGACGAGGGTGGCGAGCATGCAGCCCACCTGCGCGGCGCGCTCGTGGGAGACGCCCCAGGCGAGGCCGGACAGGAAGCCCGCGCGGAACGCGTCGCCGACGCCGGTCGGCTCGACCTTCGCCTCCTCCTCCGGGACGCCGACCTCGATCGGGTCCTGGCCGACGGACTCGATGCGCACGCCGTTCGCGCCGAGGGTGGTCACGCGGTGGCCGACGCGGGAGAGGATCTCGGCGTCGGTCCAGCCGGTCTTGGACTCGATGAGGCCCTTCTCGTACTCGTTCGAGAAGAGGTACGTGGCGCCGTCCAGGAGGGTGCGGATCTCGTCGCCCCCCATGCGGGCGATCTGCTGCGAGAAGTCCGCGGCGAAGGGGATCTCGCGGGTGCGGCACTCCTCGGTGTGCCGGAGCATCGCCTCGGGGTCGTCGGCGCCGATCAGGACGAGGTCGAGCCCGCCCACGCGGTCCGCGACCGTCTTCAGCTCGATGAGGCGGGCCTCGCTCATCGCGCCCGTGTAGAAGGAGCCGATCTGGTTGTGGTCGGCGTCCGTGGTGCAGACGAAGCGGGCGGTGTGCAGGGTCTCGGAGATCCGCACCGACGCGGTGTCCACGCCGTGTCGGTCGAGCCAGGCGCGGTACTCGTCGAAGTCGGAGCCGGCGGCGCCGACCAGGATCGGGTGGGTGCCGAGCTGCCCCATGCCGAAGGTGATGTTGGCGGCCACACCTCCCCTGCGGACGTCGAGGGCATCGACCAGGAAGGAGAGGGAGACCGTGTGCAGCTGATCGGCGACCAGCTGGTCGGCGAAGCGGCCGGGGAAGGTCATCAGGTGGTCGGTGGCGATGGAGCCGGTGACTGCGATACGCACGGCTGGGTGCTCCTGTGGAGGAGAGGCGAGGGGTTGACAGTTCACGTTACCGGGTCGAACACCCACACTGAAGAGGCAAAACTACCCGATAGTAGGGCTTTGTTCCTCGCCGGTCACATGCTTACGGTGCCGTTATGACCCTTATCTCGAAGGATGTCGTCATGAAGCGCCCCGCCGGTCTGCTCGCCGAGCGCCCGGACTCCCCGGAGACCCTGGCAAGCCTGCGCGGCGACTGCGCCCGCATGGCTCCGCATTGGACGGCGCCCGCCAAGGCCGCCGCCACCCCCGTGCCGCCGTCCCTGATCCACGGCGTCACCGTGCCCTCCTCCTCCGCCCGGCTCATCGACGGAATGTCCGAGTACGGCGACTGAGGGAGACTGACCGCGGGCGCGGGCGCGCGTCGAGGGAACCGTGCGCTCCCCCGCTGCGTCCCATCGCCGTCCCCCGTAAAGGGGAACTGGGATACGACGAAGCCCGCCTGTGGGTTTCCAGGGACAGCAGTGCAGTCGAAGGAGCGATGCGGTGAGCACCGAGCGATCCGTTCATGAGGCGGCCGAGCCGCAGCGACGGCGTGCCCGCCTCGCCGTCGCCTCGGTCGCGGCCACCGTGCTGTTGGTCGGCGGCGGAGGCGCGTACTTCGCCGCGACCGCGGCCGGCGGTGGCGGCGGCCAGGGCAGCGACGGGGCCCCGGCGGGAGACGGCGGCGATCCGCCGCCGCTCGCGCTGGACGGCTATCCGGGCGGCGACCGGCAGGGCGAGGGCACCGACAAGGGTACGGACGGCACGGGCGGCACGAGTGGTATCGCGCCGGGCGAGCCCGACCCGAGCGGCGCCACGTACAAGGCGACCGGCAAGCTGCCCGAGGGCCCGGCGTCGGCCTCCGTCTACCACGCGCGCGGCGAGGTCACCCGTGGCGAGGTCGCCGCGCTGGCCAAGGCGCTCGGCCTCTCGGGGACGCCGACGTCCCGGGACGGCGCCTGGCGGGTGGACGAGGGCAAGGACGGTTCGGGCCCCTCGCTCCAGGTGACCAAGCAGGCGCCCGGCACCTGGACGTACGCCAGGCACGGCGTGGGCGGCACGGACAACTGCCCCAAGGGCAAGCCCTGTTCGAGCACGTCCACCGCGCCGAACGGCGACGCGGACGACGCCGTCGGCGAGAAGGCGGCCAAGGAGGCGGCGGCGCCGCTCCTCAAGGCGCTCGGCCAGGACGACGCGAAGCTGGACGCCCGCCAGCTCATGGGCGCCGTACGGGTGGTGAACGCCGACCCGAAGGTGGACGGCCTGCCGACCTACGGCCGGTCGACCGGCATCCAGGTCGGCTCGGACGGCCAAGTGGTGGGCGGCAGCGGCCAGTTGAAGGCGCCGGACAAGGGTGCCAAGTATCCGGTGATCAGCGCCCGGGAAGCCCTGGACCGGCTGAACTCGACCGGTAGCGGAAGTGTTGGCGTCGGCGGCTGCGCGACCCCGGTGCCGCACGTCGACGACAGCACGAGGACGGAGGGCGGCGGTACGAAGGCGGAGGGTGGCGGCGACGCGAAGCAGGCGCCCTGTGAGCCGTCCGGCAAGGCTCCGAAGCCGCGGACGGTGGCCGTCAGCGGCGCCACGTTCGGGCTCGCGACGCACTTCGTGGGCGGCAAGCAGATCCTCGTACCCTCCTGGCTGTTCGAGGTGAGGCCGGAGGGGGCGCGGGACACCTTCACGGTGACGCACCCGGCGGTCGCCCCCAAGTATCTGACCTCACCGGGCACGCCCACGCCCACCGAGAAGCCGGAGAAGCCCCGCGGCAAGGGTTCGGTGCCCATCGAGTCCTACAGCGCCGACGGGAAGAAGCTGACGGTGCACTTCTGGGGCGGCGTGTGCAGCGAGTACTCCGCGTCCGCGCGTGAGGACGACGACCGCGTGACGGTGACCGTCACGGAGACCAAGCAGAAGGACAAGGTCTGCGTCATGGTGGCCAAGAGGCTCTCGGAGACGGTCGGCCTGGACAAGCCGCTGGGTGAGCGCGAGGTCGTGGACGCCGGCGGCGGGACGGTGAAGCGGAAGTAGCGCCCGGGCGTACGAACACGACGGCGGCGGCTCCCCGAACTCTCGGGGAACCGCCGCCGTCGTACGCGTGTGCCTACAGGCTTACGTGCGCCTACAGGCTTAGCTGAAGGAGTCGCCGCAGGCGCAGGAGCCGGTGGCGTTCGGGTTGTCGATCGTGAAGCCCTGCTTCTCGATGGTGTCGACGAAGTCGATGGAGGCGCCGCCCAGGTAGGGAGCGCTCATCCGGTCGGTGACGACCTTCACGCCGTCGAAGTCCTTGACGACGTCGCCGTCGAGCGTGCGCTCGTCGAAGAACAGCTGGTAGCGCAGGCCCGAGCAGCCGCCGGGCTGGACGGCCACGCGCAGCGCCAGGTCGTCCCGGCCTTCCTGCTCCAGCAGGCCCTTCACCTTGGCCGCGGCGGCGTCCGACAGGAGGATGCCGTCGCTCACGGTGGTGGTCTCGTCCGATACGGACATCTGCTTCTCTCCCGGGTTGTACGGAGACTGCTTGCCGACGGTTGCAACCGGCGGGGCCGCGGATTCATTCCGGGCCGAGCGCTTACGTCTTACCCCTTCATGCTCGCACATGGTTTTCCGTGCGGCGCCGGGCCGGGGCGTCCGCGAATTCGTCACATCGACACTATGGCCATCGTCAAACTGACGTGAAGCGGTTATGATAGATAGCGTCAATTAGACGAAAAGACTCGTCTGCTGAAAAGAAAGGGTGCGTGTCGTGACCACCGCCCAGTCCCCCGTGGACCTCGTTGACCTTGAGGTTCAGCCCACGCCGCTCGCCCTGCTGCTGCTCGGCCGCGAGGCCGACCCCACGAGCGAGCGTGGCGTGGAGTGCCCCGGTGACCTGCCGTCCCCCTCCGACCCGGATCTGGTGGAGCGCGCCCGGGCCGCCAAGGAGAAGCTTGGGGACAAGGTCTTCGTGCTCGGCCACCACTACCAGCGCGACGAGGTCATCCAGTTCGCGGATGTGACCGGTGACTCCTTCAAGCTGGCGCGCGACGCCGCCGCACGGCCCGACGCCGAGTACATCGTGTTCTGCGGTGTGCACTTCATGGCCGAGTCCGCCGACATCCTGACCACCGACGACCAGAAGGTCGTGCTCCCCGACCTGGCCGCCGGCTGCTCGATGGCCGACATGGCCACCGCCGAGCAGGTCGCCGAGTGCTGGGACGTGCTGACCGAGGCGGGCATCGCCGAGCAGGTCGTCCCCGTCTCGTACATGAACTCCTCGGCCGACATCAAGGCGTTCACCGGCAAGCACGGCGGCACGATCTGCACGTCGTCGAACGCCAAGCGCGCGCTGGAGTGGGCCTTCGAGCAGGGCGGTCCCGGCGCGACGAAGGTGCTCTTCCTGCCCGACCAGCACCTGGGCCGCAACACCGCCGTGCGCGACATGGGCTTCTCGCTCGACGACTGCGTGGTCTACAACCCGCACAAGCCGAACGGCGGCCTGACCGTCGAGCAGCTGCGCGACGCGAAGATGATCCTGTGGCGCGGGCACTGCTCGGTGCACGGCCGCTTCTCGCTGGAGTCGGTCGAGGACGTGCGCGCGCGGATACCGGGTGTGAACGTCCTGGTGCACCCGGAGTGCAAGCACGAGGTCGTGGCCGCCGCCGACTACGTGGGCTCCACGGAGCACATCATCAAGACCCTGGAGGCGGCGCCCGCCGGCTCGAAGTGGGCCATCGGCACGGAGCTGAACCTCGTACGCCGTCTGGCGAACCGCTTCGCCGCCGAGGACAAGCAGATCGTCTTCCTCGACAAGACGGTCTGCTTCTGCTCGACCATGAACCGCATCGACCTGCCGCACCTGGTCTGGACGCTGGAGTCGCTGGCCGAGGGCAACCTCGTCAACCAGATCGAGGTGGACCGCGAGACCGAGCAGTTCGCGAAGCTGGCGCTGGAGCGGATGCTGGCGCTTCCGTAGCCTCCTAGGAAGCCTCATAGGGCATGTGCAAGGGGCGCTCGCCATTGGCGGGCGCCCCTTACGGCTTTTCACGTGGTGCGGGTCTGGCCTGCGGTCAGGCCCGCGTGGCCGGTTCCGGGGCGCTCGCGTCGGTGCCCTGCGGCGGGATCCCCGCCTTCTTCGCCCGCTTCGCCTCGCGCTTGGCCCGCCTGCGCTCCTTGCGCAGCTCCACCATCGCGTACAGCGTCGGTACGAGCAGCAGGGTGAGCAGCGTCGAGGTGATCAGTCCGCCTATCACCACCACCGCGAGCGGCTGGGCGATGAAGCCGCCCTGGCCCGTGATGCCGAGGGCCATCGGGAGCAGCGCGAAGATCGTCGCCAGGGCCGTCATGAGGATCGGCCGCAGTCGGTGGCGGCCGCCCTCGATGACCGCCTCGACCGTGCCGTAACCCTGCCTGCGGTACTGGTTGATGAGGTCGATCAGCACGATCGCGTTGGTGACGACGATGCCGATGAGCATCAGCATGCCGATCATCGCGGGGACGCCCATCGGGGTGTCCGTGGCGATCAGCAGGCCGATCGCGCCCGTCGCCGCGAACGGGATGGAGACCAGCAGGATCAGCGGCTGGATCAGCGAGCGGAACGTGGCGACCAGCAGCATGAAGACGATCGCGATCGCCGCCAGCATCGCCAGACCCAGCGACGCGAACGCCTCGTCCTGGTCCTCGGAGACACCGCCGATCGAGGCCGTGGCGCCTGCGGGGAGCTTCAGCGCGTCCAGCTTCTTGGTGAGGTCCGCGCTGACCGCGCCCGTGTTGTCGCCGGTCGGCCTCGCGGTGATCGTCGCGGCGCGCGCGCCGTCGATGCGGGTCATCGAGACCGGGCTGTCGGCCAGCTCGACGTCGGCGATGGCGCCGAGCTTCACGCCGGGGCCGAGCGGCAGCTCCTTCAGCTCGTCCAGCGTCTTCGCCGGCTTCGCCGACTTGATCACGATGTCGCGTTCGGTGTCGTCGAGGACGGCCTTGCCGCTGGTGGTGCCGCGTACCGCCTGGGTGACGGCCTGGCCGAGGGTCGTCGCGTCGAACCCGGCCTCGGCCGTTCTGGCATTGGCCTTGACCGAGATCCTCGGGATGCTCTGCGCCAGGTCGCTCTGCACGTCGGTGACGTCGTCGAGCTTCGCGACCTCGTCGCGCACCTGGTCGGACGCCTTGCGCAGCACCTCGCTGTCGGCGGCCTTCACCACGACGCTCAGATCCTGGTTGCCGAAGCCGTCACCGGCGGCGACGGTGGTCCTGCCGATGCCGGAGAGCTTGCCCAGCTCCTTCTCGACCAGGTCCTGCGTCTCTTCGTACGACGCCTTGTCCTTGAGGGTGAGGGTGTACGAGGCCTGGTTGGTGTCCGTGCCGCCGCCGAAGGCGGCCAGGAAACCGGAGGAGCCGATGGTGACCTGGTAGTCCTTGATCTCGTCGATGCCGGACAGCATCTTCTCGACCTTCTTCGCCGCGGCGTCGGACGCGGCGAGGCTGGTGCCGGGCTTCAACTCCTGCTTGATGCTCAGGACTTCCTGCTCGCCCTGGTCGAAGAAGTTGGTCTTCAGCAGCGGCGTCATGCCGAACGTGCCGACCAGGATGACGATCGCGATGCCGACGCTGGTGAACCGGCGGCGGGTCGCGAAGCGCAGCACCGGGACGTAGGTCCGCTGGAGCCTGCTGCGGCTCTCCTTCTCCTCGGCCTTGCGGCGGGCCTCCTCCGGGTCGACCCCGCGGATCGCCTTGGGGGGACGCAGGAACCAGTACGAGAGGACCGGCACGACGGTGAGCGAGACGAGCAGCGAGGCGAGGAGCGCCGCCGCGATCGTCAGCGAGAACGCCCCGAACAGCTCGCCCACCATGCCGCCGACCAGGCCGATCGGCAGGAAGACGGCGACCGTGGTGAGCGTCGAGGAGGTCACCGCGCCGGCGACCTCGCGCACGGCCCTGAGGATCGCCTGTTCGCGCTCCTCGCCGTAGTCGAGGTGGCGCTTGATGTTCTCCAGGACCACGATCGAGTCGTCGACGACCCGGCCGATGGCGATGGTCAGCGCGCCCAGTGTGAGCAGGTTGAGCGACAGGTCGCGGGTCCACAGGACGATCAGGGCGAGGACCACCGACAGCGGGATGGAGACCGCCGTGACCAGGGTCGAGCGGAGCGACGCCAGGAAGACCAGGATGACGATGACCGCGAAGACCAGGCCGAGCGCGCCCTCGGTGGTGAGGCCCTCGATGGACTTGGAGACGGCCGGGCCCTGGTCGCTCGCGACCGTGAGGTCGGCGCCGGAACCGAGGTCCTCGCGCAGGTCGGGCAGCTTGTTCCTGACCGCGTCCGAGATGGCGACGGCGCTGCCGTCCTGGTCCATGGTGACGGAGACGGCGAGGCTGGGCTCGCCGTTCGTGCGCGTGATGGAGGCCGCCGTGGACGGCTCCTGCTTGACCTCGGCGACATCGCCGAGGCGCACCGGTTTGCCCGGCCGCTTGCCGGAGTCGGCCTCGGGCGTGACCCTCAGGTCCTCGATCTGCCGGAGCGAGGTGAAGCCGCCGCCGACCTGGACGGTGCGGTTCTTGCCGCCCTCGTCGAAGGAGCCGGCGGGGAGCGTGGCGCCGCCCGCCTGGAGCGCCTTGCCGAGCGCGGCCGGGGTCAGGCCCGCCTTCGTCAGCTTCTTGTCGTCGGGGGTGACGTTGACCTGGAGGTCGCGCACGCCGTCGACGGTGACCTGGCCGACGCCGTCGATGTCCTTCAGGGACGGCACGACGGTGCGGTCGAGCTGGTCGGCGAGGGCCTGCTGGTCCTTGTCGGAGGTGACGGAGAGGACGACGGTCGGGATGTCGTCGGTGGAGCCTGCGACGACCTGCGGGTCGACGTCGTCGGGGAGTTCGGCCCGCGCGCGGTTCACGGCCTGCTGGACATCGGCGACGAGCTGCTCGGAGCCGTCTCCGTAGTCGAACTGGGCCATGATCACGGCGTTGCCCTCGCTCGCCGTGGAGGTGATGCCGGTGATGCCGTCGACCGTGTCGATGCTGTTCTCGAGCGGCTCGACGACCTGCTTCTCGACCACATCGGGGGACGCGCCCTGGTAGGGGGCGATCACGGACACCATGGGTAATTCGATGGTGGGCAACAGCTGCTGTTTGAGCTGCGGGATAGCGATCGCTCCGAAGACGAGCGCGATGATCGACATCAGTCCGATCAGCGCCCGTTGGGCGAGGCTGAACCTGGACAGCCAGGACATGGTGGTCTCTCTCTGTGGCGTGAGCGGCGGGGAGCAGTCCTGGGCCGGGCCCGGAGCCCGGCCGGACTGGCCGGGGAATTGGGGGTCCCCGGCAAGCGGTGGTACGCCCCTCTCACCCTGAGCCATGCGCGAGGCGCGACGCCTCACTCTCAGGACCATTTCCTTATGCCGCCCATACTGCGGGTGCAGTACGCCGCCCCCGAGGTCACTCCACCCTTGGACGGACCAGGCCCGACTCGTAGGCTATGACGACGAGTTGGGCCCGGTCGCGAGCCCCGAGCTTCGCCATCGCGCGGTTCACATGGGTCTTCACGGTGAGCGGGCTGACCTCGAGGTGCTCGGCGATCTCGTCGTTCGAGTAACCGCCCGCGACCTGGACAAGCACTTCGCGTTCCCGGCTGGTGAGCGCGTCGAGCCGCTCGCCGCGCAGCGGGGTCTCGCCGTCCGAACCCTCGCCCTGGGCAAGGAACTTGGCGATCAGCCCCTTGGTCGCCACCGGGGAGAGCAGTGCCTCGCCCGCCGCCGCGACGCGGATGGCGCCGAGCAGTTCTTCGGGCTCCGCGCCCTTGCCGAGGAATCCGGAGGCGCCCGCGCGCAGCGACTGCACCACGTACTCGTCGACCTCGAAGGTCGTCAGCATCACCACGCGTACGTGGGTCAGGGCGGGGTCGGCGCTGATCATGCGGGTGGCCGCCAGGCCGTCCGTGCCGGGCATGCGGATGTCCATCAGGACCACGTCGGGGCGCGCGGAGGCGGCGAGCCGCACCGCCTCCGCGCCGTCGGACGCCTCGCCGACGACCTCCATGTCGGGTTCGGAGTCGACGAGCACCCTGAACGCGCTGCGCAGCAACGCCTGGTCGTCGGCGAGCAGTACGCGGATGGTCACGCCGTCCCTCCCTTTGCCGTGGTGACGGGGGCGACGGGCAGGATCGCATGGACGCGGAACCCGCCGCCGTAGCGGGGCCCCGCGGAGCAGTTGCCGCCGAGGGCCGTGACGCGCTCGCGCATGCCGAGCAGGCCGTGGCCGCCGCCGTCGGTGTTGCGCTGCCCTTCGCCGCCGTCGCCGCCGTCACCGCCCTCGCCGTGGCCCGGTCCGCCGTCGATGACGGTGACCTCGACGTTCGGGCCGACGCGGACGACGCTGACCTCGGCCTTGG
Source organism: Streptomyces sp. NRRL S-920 (assembly GCF_000717945.1). NCBI lineage: Bacteria > Bacillati > Actinomycetota > Actinomycetes > Kitasatosporales > Streptomycetaceae > Streptomyces > Streptomyces sp. NRRL S-920. Next base: position 86,998 of record NZ_JODF01000030.1, on the reverse strand, counting down.
CGTTGCGTCCCGCGTGCTTCTGCACGTTGGTGAGGGCTTCCTGGATGATCCTGAACGCGGCGAGGTCGACGGCCGCGGGCAGCTCCAGGCCGACCTGGCCGAGGGCGACCTCCACGGGCAGGCCCGCGTTGCGGAAGGTCTCGACGAGTTCGTCGAGCCGGTGCAGGCCGGGCGCGGGTTCGGTGGGCGCCTCGGGGTCGCCGCTCTGGCGCAACAGGCCGACGGTGGCGCGCAGTTCGTTGAGCGCGGAGCGGCTGGCGTCGCGTACGTGCGAGAGGGCTTCCTTCGCCTGGTCGGGCCGCTTGTCCATGACGTGCGCGGCGACGCCCGCCTGCACGTTGACCAGGGCGATGTGGTGGGCGACCACGTCGTGCAGGTCGCGGGCGATGCGCAGCCGTTCCTCGGCGACGCGGCGCCTGGCCTCTTCCTCCCGGGTCCGCTCGGCCCGCTCGGCGCGCTCCCTTATGGCGTCCACGAAGGCGCGGCGGCTGCGCACCGCGTCGCCCGCGGCGGCGGCCATGCCGGTCCAGGCGAAGATGCCGAGGTTCTCCTGGGCGTACCAGGGCAGGGGGCCGGTGAGCATCGCGACGCCGGTGAGGCCCGCGATGGTGACCAGGCCGATCCGCCAGGTCGTGGAGCGGTCGGTGGTGGCGGCCACGGTGAACAGCGCGATGACCGCGCACATCACGACGGGCGCCCGGGGGTTGCCCGTGAGCAGTTCGGTGATGGCGGCGGCGCAGGTGACGGCGAGTACGCACCAGGGGGCGCGGCGGCGCGCGACCAGGGCGAGGGCGCCGAGGGCCATCAGGAGCAGGCTCGGGGCGTCGGGGGTGCGGGTGCCCCAGGTGGGGCCGTGCTCTCCGTAGGGCTCGGCGAAGGAGCCGATGACCATGCAGACGAGGACGACGGCGGCCAGCGCCCCGTCCACCGCCAGCGGGTGTGCTCGGGCCCAGCAGCGGCCTCTACCTAGCGTGGTCACTTCCCGCTCTTCTGTCTGGTTTTTTACCGCGGGGCCGCTGGGGCCTGCCGCTCAGCCCGGGATCAAGCCGTCGTCGCTCAGCATCTCCCGGACCTCGTCCAGGGTCGCGTCCGGGGCGGGGAGGATCAGCTCCGAGGGTTCCAGGGCGTCGTCCGGGAGGGGGTCGCCCAGCTCCCGGACCTTGTCCAGGAGCGCGTGGAGCGTGGTGCGGAAGCCGACGGGGTCGCCGCCCTCCATCTCCTCCAGCAGCTCGTCGTCCAGCTTGTTCAGCTCGGCGAAGTGGCTGTCGGCCAGCTTCACCTGCCCCTCCCCCATGATCCGTACGATCATGTCGTCCTCCTCGGACGTGAGCGGTACCTGTGTGCCGTGTGCGGCGTCACTGCTTGTCGAAGCGCGGGGTGTCCTGCGGCTGCTGCTGCGGGCGGCCCTGGTTCTGGCCGCCCTCGATCGCCTGCTGTCCGCTGCTGGAGCCCCCGGCCAGCTCCGCCTTCATGCGCTGCAACTCCAGCTCTACATCCGTACCACCGGAGAGGCGGTCCAGCTCGGTCTGGATGTCGTCCTTGGCGAGACCGGAGGAGTCGTCGAGGGCACCGGAGGCGAGCAGTTCGTCGATCGCGCCGGCTCGCGCCTGGAGCTGCGCGGTCTTGTCCTCGGCGCGCTGGATCGCCATGCCGACGTCGCCCATCTCCTCGGAGATGCCGGAGAAGGCCTCGCCGATGCGGGTCTGCGCCTGCGCGGCGGTGTACGTGGCCTTGATCGTCTCCTTCTTCGTACGGAAGGCGTCGACCTTGGCCTGGAGGCGCTGGGCCGCGAGGGTGAGCTTCTCCTCCTCGCCCTGGAGCGTCTGGTGCTGCGTCTCCAGGTCGGTCACCTGCTGCTGGAGCGCGGCCCGGCGGGAGAGCGCCTCGCGGGCGAGGTCCTCACGGCCGAGGGCGAGGGCCTTGCGGCCCTGGTCCTCAAGGGTGGAGGACTGCTTGTTGAGCTGGGCCAGCTGTAGTTCGAGGCGCTTGCGGGAGGTGGCCACGTCGGCGACGCCGCGGCGGACCTTCTGTAGCAGCTCCAGCTGTTTCTGGTAGGAGTAATCGAGGGTTTCGCGCGGGTCCTCGGCCCGGTCAAGGGCTTTGTTCGCCTTCGCGCGGAAGATCATCCCCATACGCTTCATGACACCGCTCATGGGCTTCGCGCGCCCCCTTCTGACGGACTTCCAGCTCCAGGTACTGCTCAGAACCCACAGTACGGGCCCTGCATCCATTACCGCACTGTTCGCGTGCGGATGCGCTCATCCCCAAGGACGACTGCGTACGGCACTGATCCGGCGTAAGGAGTAGGTGCACCCCCGTGAGCCGGTCCCGGCCACCGGCGGCGCCCCGCCGCGAACCGGCTGGATACCGCCTGCTACGTCCCCTTAGGCACGTAAATCAAGACGCCCGGTGTTGCCGGATCGTTCCCCGTGACGCTGGGGTCCATGCGCTCGCACCCCGTACCCTTGGATTTTGTGTTCCGTAGCCGATCCAAGGAAGAGAAGGCCCCGGCCGCGCAGGCGCCGGTGACCGACTCCAAGCAGCCCCGTGACCCGCAGGCCCCCAAGGGCCGCCCCACCCCCAAGCGCGCCCTGGCACAGTCGCAGCGCCGCAGCGTGACCAATACGCCGACGACGCGCAAGGAGGCGGCGAAGCGGCAGCGTGACGAGCGCCGCGCCCAGATGGCGAAGCAGCGCGAGGCGCTGGCCAGCGGTGACGAGCGGTTCCTGCCCGCCCGTGACAAGGGCCCCGTGCGCAAGTTCGCTCGCGACTTCGTCGACTCACGCTTTTGCATCGCGGAGTTCTTCCTGCCGCTCGCGGTGATCATCCTCGTCCTGAGCATGGTCCGCGTGCCCCAGTTGCAGAACGTCGCGCTGCTGCTCTGGCTCTTCGTGATCGTGCTGATCATCGTGGACTCCGTCGTCACCGCGTTCCGCCTGAAGAAGCGCCTTGCCGAGCGCTTCCCGGGCGAGAACAGGAAGGGCGCCGTCGCCTACGCCCTGATGCGCACGCTCCAGATGCGCCGGCTGAGGCTGCCGAAGCCGCAGGTCAAGCGCGGAGAGCGGCCCTGAGCGGATTCACCGGCGGGGCCACCGCCTGGCTGGCGAAGCTGGGCGGCCTGCGCAACGCCGTACGCCAGGAGCTGGTGGCCCGCCAGCTCGACGAGCAGATAGCCGCGCGCTTCCCCGTGGGGCAGCGGCTGCGGGTGCTCGACGTCGGGATGGGCCAGGGCACGCAGGCGCTGCGGCTCGCCCGCGCCGGGCACAAGGTGACGGGGATCGAGCAGGACTCCGCGATGATCGCCGCCGCGCGCGAGGCGCTCGCCGAGGAGCCCGAGGGCATCCGGGGCCGGGTGCGGATCGTCGAGGGCGACGGCCACCAGACCGGGGTGCACTTCCTGCCGGGCAGCTTCGACGTCGTGCTCTGCCACGGCGTCCTGATGTACTCCGACGAGCCCGACGCCCTACTGGCGGGTCTTGCCCGGATGCTGGCCCCCGGCGGTCTGCTGTCGCTGCTCGTACGCAACGCGGACGCGCTGGCCATGCGGCCGGGTCTCGGCGGCGACTGGAGCGGCGCGCTGGCCGCCTTCGACTCCGTCACCTACCGCAACCGCCTGGGTCTCGACGTACGGGCCGACCGGCTCGACGCCCTGTCGGCGACGCTCGCGGGCATCGCCGCGCCGCTCCAGGTCTGGTACGGCGTACGGATCTTCACGGACACCGTCGGTGACGGCACGCCGCTCCCCCCGGAGGGGGAACTCGAAGCGCTGCTGGCCGCCGAGGAGCGGGCCGGACGCACCGACCCCTATCGGCGGGTGGCCGCCTTGCTGCATCTGTGCGGGGTGCGGGACTAGCCGGATACGGGACTAGCCGGGTGCGGGAGTAGAACGCGTGCTCGGCGTGACAGGAGGCGGCGGCCGGGGTCCGGGCGCCGCCTCCTGCCATGCCGTGTGCCGCTCAGGCCTGCGCGTCCTCCGCGCCCGCGTGCAGGCTCATCGGGCCGTAGATCTTGTTCGCGTCCTCGAAGAGGCTCACCTGGTCGGCGCCGCCGTCGGCCAGCGACTTCCAGTACTCGCCGACCCAGGACTCGGCGTCCCCCTGCGTGGTGAACTCCTCGGGCTGCACCGCGGGCTGGACCTCTGTCCCGTCCGCCTTCTCGAACCGCCACGTCCATGCCGCCATGTCAGCCTCCCGAAGGTCCCGTGGCGGCATCAGAGCCGCCTGAATCCTCTTGAATCCGCTTGAAGCGTAGCCGGGCGCGCGGCCTCGGACCCGACGCGGGAGGATCTTCGTGTGGAACTGACACTGCTCGGCACCGGCGCCCCCGAGGGACTGCCCCTTCCCGACTGCCCCTGCGCGGCCTGCGCGACCGCCCTCGGTGACGGGGGGCGGGCCGCCACCGCGCTCCTCGTGGACGGCGTCCTGCTGCTCGACCTCACCCCGGGCGCCGCCTTCGCGGCCGCGCGCGCGGGGCACTCGCTCGGCGGTGTGCGCCAGGTCCTGCTCTCCCATCCGCACGACGGGCCCGCCGTGGAGGTCCCCGCCGGGCTTCCGCAGCCGGTACGGGGTGCCGACGGACGGGAGTTGACGCTCCTGACCGGTCACCGGGTGCGCGCGGTGGCGCTGGACGCGCCCGGCTCCGGTTACGAGGTGACCGGGCCGGACGGGGAGCGGCTGCTGTATCTGCCGCCCGGCGGAGCGCCCGCGGGACTCACGGGTCTCTCGGGGCTCACGGAGGGGAACGGCTTCGGCGAGGCGAACGGCGGGCGTGCCGCGTACGAGATGGTCGTCGCCGATGTCCTCGGGCGGCCCGACGCGCTCGCCCGGCTGCGCGCGGCCGGGGCCGTCGGGCCCACCACGGACGTGATCGCCGTCCACATCGGCCACGAGGTGCCGCAGGGCGGTGAGCTGAGGCGCCGTCTGGCGGCGGCGGGCGCGCGGGCGGTGCCGGACGGGACGACGCTCGTCGTCGGTGCCTATGAGGACGTGCCGGACGTGCCGCGCCGCACCCTCGTGCTCGGCGGAGCCCGCTCGGGCAAGTCGGTGGAGGCCGAGCGGCGCCTCGAGGCCTTTCCGGAGGTGCTGTACGTCGCGACGGGCGGGACGAGGAGCGGTGACACGGAGTGGGCGGACCGAGTGAGCCTGCACCGCGAGCGGCGCCCCGGCTCGTGGCGGACGGCGGAGACCTGCGACCTGGTGCCGCTGCTCGCGCAGGAGGGGCCGCCGCTGCTCATCGACTGCCTGTCGCTGTGGCTGACCCATGTCATGGACGAGGTGAACGCCTGGGACGACGCCGAGTGGGCGGGCGGCGGTGAGCGGGAGCTGCGGGGGCGGGTCGCCGGGCTCGCGGAGGCGGTGCGCGCGACCCGGCGCACGGTCGTCGCCGTGTCGAACGAGGTCGGCTCGGGCATCGTGCCCGCGACCGCCTCGGGCCGCCGCTACCGTGACGAACTGGGCCGTCTGAACGCGGCGTTCGCCGCCGAGTGCGAGCACGTCCTGCTGGTCGTGGCGGGCCAGGCGCTGGCGCTGCGCGGCTGACCCCGCCCTCTTCGCTGCGCGTGCGTCAGCCGTCCTCGCCCCTGCGCGCGACGATCCGGTAGGTGTTGGAGAAGCCGGTGCGGGTGAGCAGCGGGGCCAGGATCCTGTCCAGGGCGTGGGTGAGGGCAAGCGCCGGTACGCAGGCCCACCACGCGGCCCGCCGGAGCTTCAGCCGGAGCGGGGGCGCGGGTCTGGCCCGCCAGGGGACGTCGCCCTTGGGGAGGCAGCGGTTGAGGAGGAGGGCCAGCGCGCCGCTCAGGTCGGCCGGTACGTGCGCCGCGCGGCGCTCGACGGCGACGACCGTGAAGCCGAGGTTCTCCAGTTCCACGCGGAGGTTGGCGAGCGGCACGAAGTGCAGCTGCCGGGGCTGGGAGTACGACGGCCACCACTTGCCGAGCAGCCGGGCGTAGCGGCAGCCGGGGTCGGTGGCCTCGATCATCAGATGGCCGCCGGGGCGCAGGACGGTTTTCGCGGCCCTCAGTTCAGCGCGCGGATCGGGGCTTCGCTCCAGCTGGTGGAAGAGGCTCAGGGCGTCGTAGCGGCCGGCGAGGGCGCCCGCGAGGCCGGTGAGGGTGCCGCGGTGCCCCTCCTCGATGCGGCCGCCGCGTACGGCTTGGATGACGCCGCGGCCCGGGTCGAGGCCGTCGAAGGACGTGTACGGGAGGACCTGTTTGGCCAGGGCCGGGAAGCGGGCCCGCCCCGTGCCGACGTCCAGCCAGCACTCGGGTTCGTCGAACTCGCGCAGGGCGCGGGCGCGGGCGAGGTGGCGCCGGTCGGTGGAGGGGGCGCCGAAGAGCGCGTCCGCGGCCTTGCCGCCGAGGCCTTCGCGGATGTCCCTGCGGTAGAAGTCCAGGCCTTCGGGGGTGAGGCGGGGGTTCTGGAAGGAGTGGGCGCAGTTGCCGCACTGGTCGAGCGTGAAGGCGCCCGGCTTGTGCTGGACCAGGTCGGCGGTGCGCAGCCGGATCCGCAGCCGCGGGGAGCCGCACCAGGGGCAGTCGGTGCGGCGGCGTTCGTGGAACCGCGCTGTGCCCCCGGCCAGGGCGGCGAGGTAGGCGGGGCGTCGTTCGGCGATCCGCTGGGCGACGTCCAAGGGGGTACTCCTGAAGTCGGTTTTGACGCGATCAGTCCGGCAATGACGTTATGTGCCCCATGCGCTACATGTCGTAACCGCTCTTCGGGCCGGTCCGCCGGGCGCCCACTTGACGGGGGCGCGGCCCCGGGGCCGTTCGAACACCGGCGCCGCCGCTGCCGGTACTGTTCGGCGAATGAGTTCGCTGAATCTCGACGACTTCACCGACCTGATCGAGCGGCCCGCCGGCGGGGTGCGCCGCGACGCCGAGGAGCGCAGGGCGCGGCAGATCCTGCCGCCCGGCTCCCTGGGCCGCCTCGACGAGCTGGGTGAGTGGCTGTCGGCGGCCCAGTCCGCGGTGCCGGTCCGGCCGGTCGAGCGGCCGCGCGTGGTGCTGTTCGCGGGCGACCACGGGGTCGCCGAGCTGGGCGTCTCGGCGCGGCCCGCGGGGGGCGCCGCCACTCTCGTGCGTTCCGTGCTGGCCGGCGAGAGCCCGGTGGCCGTGCTCGCGCGGCGCATGGAGGTGCCCGTGCGGATCGTCGACATGGCGCTCGACTGCGACCCGGCCGAGCTGCCCGCCGAGGTCGCGGGGCACCGGGTGCGGCGCGGGTCGGGACGTATCGACATCGAGGACGCGCTGAGCGCCGAGGAGGCCGAGCGCGCGGTGCGCGCGGGCATGGCCGTCGCCGACGAGGAGGCGGACTCCGGCACCGATCTGGTCGTGCTCGGCGATGTGAGCGTCGGCGGCACGACGCCCGCCGCGACGCTGATCGCCGCGCTCTGCGGCACCGACGCGTCCGTGGTGACCGGGCGGGGCGGCGAGGCCATCGACGACCTGGCGTGGATGCGCAAGTGCGCTGCGGTGCGGGACGCGCTGCGGCGGGCCCGGCCCGTACTGGGCGATCAGCTGGAGCTGCTCGCGGCGGTGGGCGGCGCCGATCTGGCCGCGATGACCGGGTTCCTGTTGCAGTGCGCGGTGCGGCGTACGCCGGTGATCCTCGACGGCGTCGTGGCGTCGGCGGCGGCGCTGGTGGCCCAGCGGGCGGCCTTCCGGGCGCCCGACTGGTGGCTCGCGGGGCACGACAGCGGGGAGCCCGCGCAGGCCAAGGCGCTTGACCGGATGGCCTTGGAGCCGCTTCTGAACCACGGGGTCAAGGTCGGCGAAGGCGCCGGGGCGCTGCTGGCCCTGCCGCTCGTGCGGGCCGCCGCGGCCCTGTCGGCGGAGCTGCCGGAGCGGGCCGCGGCCCTGTCGGCGGAGCTGCCGGAGCGGGCCGCGGCCGGTGAGGCGCAGCCCGAGGAGTCCGTGGGCGAGCAGCCGGCCGAGTAGCCGACCGGCGGCGGGCGTTGGCCGCGGCGATCTTGCCCATATGATCCCTTTTCATGGGAGATGAGCAGGTCGTCGCCGGGCGACAGAAACCCCGCACCGTCACAGAGCGCCGCGCCGCCGGTTTCACCGTCTGGTACCTCCGCGCCGTCACGTTCATCAACTTCCTCAGCGCGGTCTGGGTCTCCCTCGGCCAGGACCTGCGGCAGCACAACACGGAGAACTACTTCACCCCGTACCTGCTGACCGCGGGCTTCGCCTCCGGGGCGTTCACGATGTTCCTGGCGATCACCATGCGGCGCCGCAAGCGGGCCGCGTGGATCCTCAACCTCGTCCTCAGCGGGCTCTTCCTGGTGCTCTTCGCCTTCGCGATGGTCTTCCCCGAGATCCGCCGGTACGCGCAGAACTGGATCTCCCTCGTCCTGACCGCCGCCTTCGTCGCGGCGCTGGTCGTCGGCCGCCGCGAGTTCTACGCCAAGGGCGACCGCGCCAACCCGAAGCTCGCCTCGGCCGTCGCGGTCGGCGGGCTCCTGGTGACCTCGCTGCTCGCGACGCTGCTCGTCACCGTCACCAACCGCGCCCACGACGACTACCGCTCCGGCTTCCTGGACCGCTGGCGCTACGGCACCCTGCGGCTGATCTCGCTGGCCGCCGACGACCGGCGCTTCGAGGGCATCACCACGCCCGGCTGGGTCAACGTCTCCATCAACGTCCTGAGCGCGCTGCTGCTCTGCGCCGTCCTGTACGCGGCGTTCCGCTCCCGCAAGGCCGTCGACCCGCTCACCGAGGAGGACGAGGAGCGGCTGCGGGCGCTGCTCGACCGGCACGGCGAGCGCGACTCGCTCGGCTACTTCTCGCTGCGCCGCGAGAAGAGCGTCGTCTGGTCCCCGACCGGCAAGGCGGCGGTCGCCTACCGCGTCGTCAGCGGGGTCTCGCTGGCCTCCGGCGATCCGATCGGCGACCCGGAGGCCTGGCCCGGGGCGATCGAGCCGTGGCTCGCCGAGGCCCGCGAGCACGGCTGGATCCCCGCCGTGATGGGCGCGAGCGAGGAGGCGGGCACGATCTACGCCCGGCACGGCCTGGACGCCCTGGAGCTGGGCGACGAGGCGATCGTGGAGGTCGCGGCCCGGGGCGAGGCCTCCAAAGAGCACTTCACCCTTGAGGGGCGGGCCATGCGTACCGTCCGCCAGGCGTACAACCGCGTCAAGCGCGCCGGGTACACGGTCCGCGTCCGCCGTCACGAGGACATCCCGGCCGACGAGATGGCGGCCCTCCTGGAACGCGCCGACGACTGGCGCGACGGGGCCACCGAGCGCGGCTTCTCCATGGCGCTCGGGCGGCTCGGCGACCCCGCCGACGGCCGGTGCGTGATGGTCGAATGCACGGACGCCGAGGGCCGGTTGCGGGCGCTGCTCTCCTTCGTGCCGTGGGGGCCCGGCGGGCTCTCCCTGGACCTGATGCGGCGCGACCGCGACTCCGAGAACGGGCTGATGGAGTTCATGGTCATCGAACTCCTCCAGCACGCCCCCGAGATCAAGATCACTCAGGTGTCGCTGAACTTCGCGATGTTCCGGTCGGTCTTCGAACGTGGCTCGCGGCTCGGCGCGGGGCCGGTCCTTCGCCTGTGGCGGTCGCTGCTCAGCTTCTTCTCCCGGTGGTGGCAGATCGAGTCCCTCTACCGCGCCAACGCCAAGTACCGGCCGATCTGGGAACCCCGCTTCCTCCTCTTCGAGAAGAGCGGTGACCTGCCGCGTATCGGTGTCGCCGCCGCCCGCGCGGAGGGCTTCCTCGAAGCGCCGGGACTGCCGAAGTGGCTGCACCGCAAACATCTGGAGTCGAGACGATGAGCACCCTGGCCCGCTGGGCCCGCGCCGAGTGGGGGGCGCTCTTCTCGGCCGTGCGCGACGGGCTCGCCGCCCGGCGGTGGCGGGCGGTGCCGCTGACGCTGACGGCGGTCTGCCTCACCGCGCTCCTCCAGTACGCGCAGAACCAGCCCTGGGGCTACCGGTTCGTCCAGAACATCGGCTGCGTGCGCGCCGATGACCCGCTCTGGCTGGCTCTGCTGCGCACCCCGCTCTCCCTCTTCGTGCCCGCCCTCGACCTGCCCGTGTGGGGCGCGCTCGTACAGATCCTGATCGTGTTCGGGATCGCGGAGATCTGCCTGGGCTGGTGGCGGACGCTCCTCATCGGATACGCGGCCACCCTCGCCGGCACGCTCTACGCGCGCGTGGGCATCGAGTGGGGCCCCGGCAACCCCTTCGGGCTGCCCGCCTCCGACGCGCTGGTCGTCGACACCGGCCCGTCGGCCGCCGTGGTGGGCCTCGCGGTGTACGTGTGCTGGCGCTACCGCGCGTACTTCACGGCGGCGCTGGTGACCGTCCTGATGGTCGTCGAGGTGATCGTCAAGGACAACCTCGCGGGCAAGGAGCACTTGGCCGCGATCGCCGCCGTGCTCGTGCTGTGCGCGATCCGGACGGTACGTCGGCGTCACCCTGGCCGTTACCGGGGCGGGGAAAGGCGCTCCGGGGGGTCCGGTTCCGAGGGCGAGGGGCCCGGCGTGAAGCCGCCGATCCAGTCCTGAAGCCTGCGGCGCGGGCCCGCCCAGCGGCGGTCGTGGTGGAAGGCCCGCAGACCCGCACGCGCGCGTGCCCGGTGCCGGTTGCGGTAGAACCGGCGTGCCCACGCCGATCCGGGCCGGGCGAGACGGACCGCGCCGACCAGGGCGACGAACGGGACGACCATGCCGATCAGGGCGGTCCGCAGCTTGCCCTTGAGGAGCGCGACAACGGCGAACGCGCAGTTGATGCCGATGTTCAGGGCGAACAGGGCGCGGTTCTGCCGCTCGTCGGGCGTCAGGTCGCTGACCCCGAGCGGCGTGAAGCCGGTGAGGACGAGCACCACCAGGGCGGCCGTGAGCATGACGACCTCCACGCTCTTGCGGCCCTCCTCGGTCCAGTAGACGTCGTCGAGGTGCAGGATCAGCGCGAACTCGTCGAGCACGAGGCCGGCGCCGATCCCGAAGAGGACCGCGGCGTACAGCGGCCCGGCGCCGTGCCGTCCGGCGGCCACCGCCCAGAAGCCGCCGACCAGCATCAGGAAGATCCCCGGCACGACGTGGTGGATATGCACCTCGCCCGAACTGATGTTCCGGAAGGGGCCTCTGCCCGCCCTGATCAGGCGCGTGATCGTCCGGGTGACCAGGAACGACCCCACGAAGGAGAGCAGCGCGAGCAGCAGCGGCAGCTTCCCGGGCTCGACGATGTTCCGGTACCACCAGTCGCTCACGCGGTCCACCAGTCCTTCATGCGGCCATCCTCTGTCCCCCGCGAGCGTTCCGCAGGGCGGGGCGTCCCGCCGGGGTAGCCTTCCGCGGTGCCCAGAACCTCCCCCGCCGACGGCATACGTTTCGCCTTCGGCACCCTCACCGCGCTCCCCGTCCGGGTCACCCGCTGGGACCGCGAAGCCGCACGCGGCGGCATGCAGTGCGCCCCCCTCGCCGGTCTGGTGGTGGGCCTGTGCGCGGCAGGTGCCGGCGGCGTCCTGACGGCGCTCGGCGCGGGCCCCCTCCTCGCCGCCACCGCGACCGCCGCGACCCCGGCCGCGCTCACCCGCGGCCTGCACCTGGACGGCCTCGCGGACACCGCCGACGGCCTCGGCAGCGCCAAGCCCGCCGAGGACGCGCTGCGCATCATGAAGCAGTCCGACATCGGCCCCTTCGGCGTCATCACCCTGCTCTTCGTCCTGCTCGCCCAGGTCGCCGTGCTCTTCCAGCTGTACGAGAGGTCGTGGACGGAAGGCGCGCTCGGCGCCGTCGTCTCGGCCACCGCCGCCCGTCTCGCGCTCACCCTGGCCGCCCGCGCCGGGGTGCCCCCCGCCCGCCCCGAAGGGCTCGGCGCGGCGGTCGCCGGGGTCGTCCCGCGCGGCCGGGCGCTGCTCGTCACGGTGCTCGTCGTGTGCGGGGCCGCGGCGGCGGGCGCGCCGCTCGGGGCGTCCGGCGTGGTGCGGGCCGCGGTCGCCGTCGTCCTCGCGCTCGGCGCCGCCGAGGTGCTGCTCCGGCACTGCGTACGACGGTTCGGCGGGGTCACCGGGGATGTCTTCGGCGGCCTCGCGGAGACGGCGGCGACCGCCGCTCTCGTGGTGCTCGCGCTCGGCTGACGCCCGGGTCGGCCGAAACCCCGGCGTTCTCGACACCCCTCGCGCACAGACAGTGAGGCGCACCGCAGCGCTCACGGGCGTAGGCTCGCGACGGGCTCACCACCCCGCAGCCCGTCGAAACCCCACCGAAAGAGGACCTCACCACCGTGACTGCTCTGACTCTCAGCACCGCCGCCGCGACCGGCCTGCGTGCCGACGCGATCGTCGTCGGTGTCGCGAAGGGCTCTGGCTCCAAGGGGGCTCTGGTCGTCGCCCCCGGCGCCGAGTCCGTGGACAAGGCGTACGACGGCAAGCTCGCGTCCGTCCTGGAGACCCTCGGCGCCTCGGGCGGCGAGGGCGAGGTGACGAAGCTGCCCGCGCCCTCGGGTGTCAAGGCACCGGTCGTCGTCGCGGTCGGCCTCGGCGAGGTCCCGGAGAAGGACGAGACGTACGGCACGGACGCGCTGCGCCGCGCCGCGGGTGTCGCCGCGCGCGCCCTGACCGGCACGAAGAAGGCCGCGTTCGCGCTGCCCGTGGAGGACGCGGACGACATCTGCGCCCTCGGTGAGGGCGCGCTGCTCGGCGCGTACTCCTTCGTCGCGTACAAGGACCAGGGCGACGCCAAGGACGCCAAGAAGAACGGCAAGGGCGCCAAGGCGCCGCTCGCCGAGGTCGTCCTGCTCGGCGGCAAGCCCCGCGACAAGGCGTACAAGGCCGCGCTGGAGCGCGCCACCGCCGTCGGCGAGGAGCTGAACCGCGCCCGCGACCTCGTCAACACCCCGCCGAACGACCTCGACCCCGAGGCCTTCGCGGCGGTCGCCACCGCGGCCGCCAAGGAGCACGGCATCAAGATCCAGGTGCTCGACGAGAAGGCGCTCGTCAAGGGCGGCTTCGGCGGCATCCTCGGCGTCGGCGCGGGCTCGGACGCCCCGCCGCGCCTGGTGAAGCTCTCGTACACGCACTCCAAGGCGAAGAAGCACCTCGCCTACGTCGGCAAGGGCATCACGTACGACTCGGGCGGCATCTCGCTCAAGCCCGCCGGTCACAACGAGACGATGAAGTGCGACATGGCCGGTGCCGCGGCCGTCTTCGCCGCCGTCGTCGCCGCCGCGCGCCTCGGCCTCGAGGTGAACATCACCGGCTGGCTGGCGCTGGCCGAGAACATGCCGTCCGGCTCCGCCACCCGCCCGGGCGACGTCCTGCGCATGTACGGCGGCAAGACCGTCGAGGTCCTGAACACCGACGCCGAGGGCAGGCTCGTCCTGGCCGACGCGATCACCAAGGCCTCGGAGGAGAAGCCCGACGCGATCGTCGACGTGGCGACCCTGACCGGCGCCATGATGGTGGCGCTCGGCAACCGCACCTTCGGCATCATGGCCAACGACGACGCCTTCCGTACGTCGGTCCACGAGATCGCCGAGGAGGTCGGCGAGCCGTCCTGGCCGATGCCGCTCCCCGCCGACATGCGCAAGGGCATGGACTCCCCCACCGCCGACATGGCCAACATCGGCGAGCGGATGGGCGGCGGCCTGGTGGCCGGCCTCTTCCTCCAGGAGTTCGTCGGCGAGGGCATCATCTGGGCGCACCTGGACGTCGCGGGCCCCGCCTACCACGAGGGCGCCCCCTTCGGCTACACCCCCAAGGGCGGCACCGGCACCGCGGTCCGCACCCTGGTCCGGCTCGCGGAGCGCACCGCCGCGGGCGACCTGGGCTGATTCGCGTACGTCGTGTCGGGGCTCCGGACGTTCCCCGCGTCCGGGGCCCCGAATGATTTCGCCCTCGACGAAATCCGTACATTCGTACGCAGCAGAACCGCTGGAGACGGCCGATCGACCGTCTCACAGCCCGGCCCGGCGTCCCGTCTCCCGTCGACAAGTGCGAAGATGGGTTCTCGGCAGGACAGGGCCCCCACCAAAGGGCCGAAACAAGAGCGGCCGAATACCAGCCGACCGACCGGTCGTCCCCCGCGCAACGGGGTCCGGCGTACGGCGCACATGCATGGAGGACGTGACGTGGCGAACGACGCCAGCACCGTTTTCGACCTAGTGATCCTCGGCGGCGGTAGCGGCGGTTACGCCGCGGCCCTGCGCGGAGCGCAGCTGGGCCTGGACGTCGCCCTGATCGAGAAGAACAAGCTCGGCGGCACCTGCCTGCACAACGGCTGCATCCCCACGAAGGCGCTGCTGCACGCCGGCGAGATCGCCGACCAGGCGCGCGAGGCCGACCAGTTCGGCGTGAAGGCCACCTTCGAGGGCATCGACATGGCGGCCGTCCACAAGTACAAGGACGACGTGATCTCGGGCCTCTACAAGGGCCTCCAGGGCCTCGTGGCCTCCCGCAAGGTGACGTACATCGAGGGCGAGGGCAAGCTCTCCTCGCCGACCTCGGTGGATGTGAACGGCCAGCGCGTCCAGGGCCGTCACGTGCTCCTCGCGACCGGCTCCGTGCCGAAGTCGCTGCCGGGCCTGGAGATCGACGGCAACCGCATCATCTCCTCGGACCACGGGCTGACCCTGGACCGCGTCCCGAAGTCCGCGATCATCCTGGGCGGCGGCGTCATCGGCGTCGAGTTCGCCTCGGCGTGGAAGTCCTTCGGGGCCGACGTCACGGTCATCGAGGGCCTCAAGCACCTCGTGCCGGTCGAGGACGAGAACAGCTCCAAGCTTCTTGAGCGCGCGTTCCGCAAGCGCGGCATCAAGTTCAACCTCGGCACCTTCTTCGAGAAGGCGGAGTACACGCAGGACGGCGTCCGCGTGACCCTCGCCGACGGCAAGACCTTCGAGGCCGAGGTCCTCCTGGTCGCCATCGGCCGCGGCCCGGTCTCGCAGGGCCTCGGTTACGAGGAGCAGGGCGTCGCCATGGACCGCGGCTACGTCCTCGTCGACGAGTACATGCAGACCAACGTCCCGACCATCTCGGCCGTGGGCGACCTGGTGCCGACCCTCCAGCTCGCGCACGTCGGCTTCGCCGAGGGCATGCTGGTGGCGGAGCGCCTGGCCGGACTCAAGCCGGTCCCGGTCGACTACGACGGCGTGCCCCGGGTGACGTACTGCCACCCCGAGGTCGCCTCCGTGGGCATCACCGAGGCCAAGGCCAAGGAGATCTACGGCGCGGACAAGGTCGTCGCCCTCAAGTACAACCTCGCGGGCAACGGCAAGAGCAAGATCCTCAAGACCGCGGGCGAGATCAAGCTCGTCCAGGTCAAGGACGGTGCCGTGGTCGGCGTCCACATGGTCGGCGACCGCATGGGTGAGCAGGTCGGCGAAGCCCAGCTGATCTACAACTGGGAGGCGCTGCCGGCCGAGGTCGCCCAGCTCGTCCACGCCCACCCGACGCAGAACGAGGCGCTCGGCGAGGCCCACCTGGCACTGGCCGGCAAGCCGCTGCACTCCCACGACTGACCTTCTCGCGACCCAGACTTCCTTCCCCAAGCTCTCGGCTTCGCTCGAGCAGGGGAGACCCCATTTTCGTAAGGAGCAACTGAAACCATGGCGGTTTCCGTATCCCTTCCGGCGCTCGGCGAGAGCGTCACCGAGGGCACTGTCACCCGTTGGCTGAAGGCCGAGGGCGAGCGCGTCGAGGCCGACGAGCCGCTGCTCGAGGTCTCGACCGACAAGGTCGACACCGAGATCCCCTCCCCGGCCGCCGGCATCCTGGCGTCCATCAAGGTCGCCGAGGACGAGACCGTCGAGGTCGGCGCCGAGCTGGCCGTCATCGACGACGGCTCGGGCGACGCGGGCGGCTCCTCCGCCCCGGCGCAGGAGGAGGCCCCGGCCGCCCCCGCGCAGCAGGAGGCCCCCAAGCAGCAGGAGGCCCCCAAGCAGGAGGAGGCCCCCCAGCAGGAGGCTCCTCAGCAGCAGGCCCCGGCCCAGTCCGGCGGCGGCGCCGCCGAGGGCACCGAGGTCACCCTGCCCGCGCTCGGCGAGTCCGTCACCGAGGGCACCGTCACCCGTTGGCTGAAGGAGGTCGGCGAGGAGGTCGCGGCCGACGAGCCCCTCCTTGAGGTCTCGACGGACAAGGTCGACACCGAGATCCCCTCGCCCGTCGCGGGCGTTCTCCTGGAGATCGTCGTCGGCGAGGACGAGACCGCCGAGGTGGGCGCCAAGCTCGCCGTCGTCGGTGCGCCCGGTGCCGCCCCGGCCGCGAAGCAAGAGGAGGCCCCGGCCGCCCCCGCGCAGCAGGAGGCCCCCAAGCAGGAGGCTCCCAAGCAGGAGGCCCCGAAGCAGGAGGCCGCCCCGGCCCCCGCGCAGCCCGCCGCGCAGGCGCCCGCCGCCCCGGCCCAGCCCGCGGCCCAGGCCCCGGCCCCGGCTCAACCCGCGGCCCCGGCCCAGTCGGCTCCCGCCGCGCCCGCCGCCCCGGCGCAGTCCACCCCGGCCGACGACGGCGCCTACGTGACCCCGCTGGTCCGTAAGCTCGCGTCCGAGAACGGCGTGAACCTCTCCGAGGTCAAGGGCACCGGCGTGGGCGGCCGTATCCGCAAGCAGGACGTCATCGCCGCCGCCGAGGCCAAGAAGTCGGCCCCCGCGCCGGCCGCCACCGCCCCGGCCGCCTCGAAGGCCCCGGCCCTGGAGGCCTCCCCCCTCCGCGGCCAGACGGTCAAGATGACCCGCATGCGCAAGGTCATCGGCGACAACATGATGAAGGCCCTGCACTCGCAGGCCCAGCTGACCTCGGTCGTCGAGGTCGACATCACCAAGCTGATGAAGCTGCGCGCCAAGGCGAAGGACTCCTTCGCGGCTCGTGAGGGCGTCAAGCTCTCCCCGATGCCGTTCTTCGTCAAGGCCGCCGCCCAGGCGCTGAAGGCCCACCCGGTCATCAACGCCCGGATCAACGACGACGAAGGCACCATCACGTACTTCGACTCGGAGAACATCGGCATCGCCGTGGACGCCGAGAAGGGTCTGATGACGCCGGTCATCAAGGGCGCGGGCGACCTGAACATCGCCGGTATCTCCAAGAAGACCGCCGAGCTGGCCGGCAAGGCCCGTGGCGGTGGCCTCACCCCGGACGACATGTCCGGCGCCACCTTCACGATCTCCAACACCGGTTCGCGCGGCGCCCTGTTCGACACGGTCATCGTGCCGCCGAACCAGGCCGCCATCCTCGGCATCGGCGCCACCGTCAAGCGTCCGGTCGTCATCAACCACCCCGACCTCGGCGAGACCATCGCCGTGCGGGACATGACGTACCTGTCGCTCTCCTACGACCACCGTCTGGTGGACGGCGCCGACGCCGCCCGCTACCTGACCGCGGTCAAGGCGATCCTGGAGGCCGGCGAGTTCGAGGTGGAACTCGGCCTGTAGTCGCAGCGCGCGAGCGTCTGTAACACTCGTCTCATCAGCGCGTACGCCCTCGTCCGGAGTCCTCCGGGCGGGGGCGTCGCCGTATTGTCTAGGGGTCACACGCCCTTGGGGCCCGCAGCCCCCGCCGGAGGAGCTCTCATGACCGCGCCCGTCGTTCACTCGCTGCGCGAACAGATCCGCGAGCACATCGTGGAGGGGATCGTCAGCGGGCGCTGGAAGCCGGGCGAGCGCATCGTGGAGCGACGGATCGCCGTGGAGCTGGAGGTCTCCCAGACCCCGGTGCGGGAGGCGCTGCGCGAACTGGAGACGCTGCGGCTGATCGAGTCCGCGCCCAACAAGGGCGTACGCGTACGGAATCTGACGGCGGCGGACCTGGAGGAGAGCTATCCCGTGCGGGCGGGTCTTGAGGCGATCGCCGCGGAGCTGGCGGCGGAGCGGCTCGCCGAGGACTGCTCGGCGCTCGAACCGCACGTCGCCGCCCTCTACGAGGCGGACCGGGCGTCCGACGGCACCGGGCAGGTGCGGCACACCGTCGCCTTCCACCGGGAGCTGGTGCGGGCCGCCGACAACTCCGTCCTCCTGCACACCTGGGAGGGCCTCGGTATCGAGGTCTTCACCGCGCTGTCCATCCGCTGGCTGGGCACGGTCCAGCAGTCGTACGCGGAGGAGCACGAGGCCCTCGTCTCGGCGTTCCGGCGGCGTGATCCCGCCATCGCGGAGCTGGTGAAGGCGCACGTGCTGGGCTGCGCGCCGCGGGCCTGAGGCTGCGTACCGCTGGCCCGAGGGCTGCGCTCATCCGTCGGCGCGCGCTCGCAGACGTGCTCCGACCTGCGTAAACCCTTCAAATCGAAGGCACCGCGTGCCCGTTTTCCTGGCACCGAATGCCGACTTTCGTATTCTGGGGAAGTTTTTCGCTCAACGCTTTGATCGATCATCGATCACGGGCTTACAGTCGTCGGTGGCCCTGTGGCGGAGCCACACAAACGATTCCGCACCAGAGCTTTACGCCCTGTCCTGCCAAAGACATCGGGCACCCCCACCCCTTACCGAACAGGGGACCCCCTCCGACTCAGGAAGGCGGCGCAATGACCGACCCCTCCGCAATCCAGCCGAGCGAGCTAGACCAGCTCCCGGACCGCGACCCCGAGGAGACCGCCGAATGGCAGGCCTCCCTGGACGCCGTTACGCAGGCGGCCGGGCCGCACCGTGCCGCGTACCTGATGCGCCGCACGCTGGAGCGCGCCGAGGGCGCGGGCCTGGCGCTGCCGAAGCTCCTTGAGACCGACTACGTCAACACCATCCCCACCTCCGCCGAGCCGTCCATCGACGGCGACGAGGAGATGGAGCGGAAGATCACCGCGTGGAACCGCTGGAACGCGGCCGCGATGGTCACCCGCGGCGCCAAGCACGGCGTCGGCGGCCACATCGCGACCTTCGCGTCCGCGGCCTGGCTGTACGAGACCGGCTTCAACCACTTCTTCAAGGGCAAGGAGTCCGGCGAGGCCGCGGGCTCCGGCGACCAGCTCTACATCCAGGGCCACGCCTCCCCCGGCATCTACGCCCGCGCCTTCCTCGACGGCCGGCTGAACGAGGCGCAGCTCGACAACTTCCGGCAGGAGGCGGGCGGCAACGGCCTGCCCTCCTACCCGCACCCGCGCCGCCTCCCCTGGCTGTGGGAGTTCCCGACGGTGTCGATGGGCCTCGGCCCGCTCTCCGCGATCTACCAGGCGCGCTTCAACCGCTACCTGACCAACCGCGGCATCAAGGACGTCTCCTCCTCGCACGTGTGGGCGTTCCTCGGTGACGGCGAGATGGACGAGCCCGAGTCGACGGCGGCCCTCGCACTGGCCGCGCGTGAGGGCCTCGACAACCTCACGTACGTCATCAACTGCAACCTCCAGCGCCTCGACGGCCCCGTCCGCGCCAACTTCCGCGTGGTGCAGGAGCTGGAGGCCCAGTTCCGCGGCGCCGGCTGGAACGTCATCAAGGTCCTGTGGGGCAACGCCTGGGACGAGCTGTTCCAGCTCGACACCACGGGCGCCCTGGTCCGTCGCCTGCGCGAGGTGCCGGACGCGCAGTTCCAGACGTACGCGACGCGCGACGCCGCCTACATCCGCGAGCACTTCTTCGGCTCCGAGCCCGCGCTCGTCGAGCTGGGCAAGCTGCTCAGCGACGACAAGATCAGCGAGTGCTTCCACCTCTCGCGCGGCGGCCACGAGGCCCGCAAGGTCTACGCCGCCTACCGCGCGGCGCTCACCCACAAGGGCGCGCCGACCGTGATCCTCGCGCAGACGGTCAAGGGCTTCACCCTCGGCAAGGGCTTCGAGTCCAAGAACGCCAACCACCAGATGAAGAAGCTGACGGTGGACGAGTTCAAGGACATGCGCGACCTGCTGGGTCTGCCGATCCCGGACAGCGCGTTCGTCGACGGCCAGGTGCCCTACGGCCACCCGGGCGCCGACTCCCCCGAGGTCCGCTACCTCCAGGAGCGCCGCGCGGCCCTCGGCGGCCCGGCCCCGGCCCGCCGCACCCAGCCGCTGGCCCCGCTGCCCGCCGCCGCGGACAAGACGTTCGCCGCCTTCGACAAGGGCTCCGGCTCGCAGTCGGTGGCGACGACCATGGCGTTCGTACGGCTGGTCAAGGACCTCGTACGCGACAAGGAGACCGGCAAGCGCTGGGTGCCGATCGTCCCCGACGAGGCGCGCACCTTCGGCATGGAGTCGCTCTTCCCGTCCCTCGGCATCTACTCCCCCAAGGGCCAGACGTACGAGCCGGTCGACCGCGACCAGCTGATGTACTACAAGGAGGCCAAGGACGGCCAGATCCTCAACGAGGGGATCACCGAGGCCGGTTCCATGGCGGACTTCATCGCCGCGTCCACGTCGTACGCGACGCACGGCGAAGCGATGATCCCCTTCTACATCTTCTACTCGATGTTCGGCTGGCAGCGCACCGCCGACCAGATGTGGCAGCTCGGCGACCAGCTCGGCCGCGGCTTCCTCGTGGGCGCCACGGCCGGTCGTACGACGCTGACGGGCGAGGGCCTCCAGCACGCCGACGGCCACTCGCCGGTGATCGCCGCGACCAACCCGGCCGCGCTGACGTACGACCCGGCGTTCGCCTACGAGATCGCGGCGATCGTCAAGGACGGTCTGCGCCGCATGTACGGCGAGGCGGCCCCCGGCGAGGACCCGAACGTCTTCTACTACCTCACCGTCTACAACGAGCCGATGCCGCAGCCCGCGAAGCCCGCGGGTGTCGACGAGGGCATCCTGCGCGGCCTCTACCGCTTCAACACGGCGGAGTCGGCCGGGCTCTCCCCCGCTGCCAACCCCGCGCGCATCCAGCTGCTCGGCTCCGGCACGGCCATCCACTGGACCCTGAAGGCCCAGCAGATGCTCGCCGAGGAGTGGGGCGTGGCCGCCGACGTGTGGTCCGCGACGTCCTGGACCGAGCTGCGGCGTGACGCCCTGGAGGCGGACGAGGCGCTGCTGCGCGGCGAGGAGCGCATCCCCTACGTGCGCCAGGCGCTGGAGGGCGCTCAGGGCCCCGTGCTCGCCGTCTCCGACTACATGCGTCAGGTCCCCGACCAGATCGCCCAGTGGGTCGAGCAGGACTACTCCTCGCTCGGCGCGGACGGCTTCGGCCTCTCCGACACGCGGGACGCGGCACGCCGCCACTTCGGTGTCGACGCCGAGTCGATCGTCGTCGCGGCGCTCGCGCAGCTCGCCCGCCGGGGCGAGGTGCCCGCCTCCGCGGTGAAGGAGGCCCGGGCCAAGTACGGCCTGTAGGCCTCGCCGGGTATGTAGGTGCGGGCCCCTGCCACTGGCGGGGGCCCGCACTCGTGTGTGACGGCATCATGGGGTCATGCGCGCTGCCCGCCTCATCAAGATGGTGCTTCTGCTCCAGTCACGGCCCTCCATGACCGCCGCCGAGCTGGCCGCCGAGCTGGAGGTCTCCGAGCGCACCATCACGAGGGACGCGCAGGCCCTGTCGGAGGCGGGCGTGCCCGTCTACGCCGACCGCGGCCGGACCGGCGGCTACCGCCTCATCGGCGGCTACCGCACCCGTCTGACGGGCCTGGGCCGCAGCGAGGCGGAGGCCCTGTTCCTGTCCGGGGTGCCGGGCGCGCTGCGCGAGATGGGGCTGGAGGACGCCGCGTCGGCGGCCCGCCTGAAGGTGTCGGCGGCGCTCATGCCCTCCCTCAGGGACGCCTCGCAGAACGCCTCGCAGCGCTTCCACCTGGACGCGCCCGGCTGGTTCAAGGAGACGCCCGCGCCGGAGCTGCTGCCGGCCGTCGCGGACGCGGTGTGGGACGACCGCCGGGTCACCGCCCGCTACCGCCGCGAGGAGGCCGAGGTGGAGCGGGAGTTGGAGCCGTACGGGCTCGTACTCAAGGCGGGCGTCTGGTACTTGTGCGCGCGGGTGCCCGACTCCGGGGCGCACCGGGTGTACCGCATCGACCGGTTCACCGCGGTGGCCGCGGGCGAGGAACGCTTCGTACGCGATGAGGAGTTCGACCTGCCGGCCTTCTGGGAGGAGCGGGCGGAGCAGTTCGCGCGGGCGATCCTGCGGGCGGAGGTCGTCGTGCGGCTCACCGAGGCGGGGGTGCGGCAGTTGCCGTACGCCACCGACCGCGCGGTCGCGCGCGAGGCGATGGAGACGGCGGGTGAGCCCGACGCGGCGGGCCGGGTGACGGTCGCTCTGCCCGTGGAGAACGAGGACGTGGCGTACACCCAGCTCATGGCGCTGGGCCCGGAGGCGGAGGTCCTGGAGCCCGCCGGGCTGCGCCGCCGCTTCGCGGACGCGGCGGCGCGCTCGGCGGCGCTCTACCGGTAGCCGGTGACGTCCGCGACCTCGCTCTCCTGGTCGACCTCCGTCAGATACCGCCAGGCGTCGGGGGCCGAGCCGTCCACGTCCGTGAAGCCGTACTCCTTGGCGAGGCCGCCGCTGGAGAGCGACTTGCCGTTGTGGCGCGCGACCTCGGGGTCGGTGGCGAGGGCGACGAGCGCGCGGCCCACGAAGGCGGGCGTCTCGGAGATCGCGAAGTGCGGGTTCTGCTCGCAGCCCGCGCGCCAGTTGTCCTCCGTCACCTTGAAGTAGGTGTCGAGCATGGCCTCGGAGCGCAGCCAGCCGGGGGTGAGGCAGAGCGCCGTACAGCCGTACTCCTCGACCTCCTCGGCGAGGTCGCGTGCCATGCGCAGCGGCGCCGCCTTGGCGAGGTCGTAGTAGAAGGGCTTGCGGTAGTTCGGGCCGTTGTACTCGGCCGTGCCGTCGGTGACCTCGACGACCAGGCCGCCGGGGTTCTTGACGAGCAGCGGGAGTGCGAACCGGCTGGTGATGATGTGGGTCTCGATGCCGAGGCGCAGGATGCGCAGGCCCTTGTCGAGGTCGTGCTCCCACATCTTCTTGTCCCACTCGACGTGGAGGTCGCCGCCCCAGATGTCGTTGACGAGGATGTCGAGGCGGCCCCGCTCGCGGTCGATCCGTTCGACGAGCGCCTCGACCTGGGCGGGCTCCAGGTGGTCGGTGGGGACGGCGACGCCTTTGCCGCCCGCCGCGTCGACCAGTTCGGCCGTCTCCTCGATGGTCTCGGTGGTCCGGCCGATCTCACTGGTGTGCGCGCGGGTGGTCCGTCCCGTCACGTAGACGGTGGCCCCGGCGCGGCCCAGTTCGACGGCCATGGCGCGGCCCGCGCCCCGGGTGGCGCCCGCGACAAGGGCGGTCTTCTCCCGGAGGGGCTGGGCTGTTTCGCTCACCTGCTGTGTGGTGTGGGTCATGTTCTTGAGGTTTCCAGCAAAAGGCGACAACCTCTGTCGGTCTTGTCGGTTCTTGTAGGGCGTGTGCGTCATAACGAGACAGCCGCATTCCGGCGCACTCCGCGTGCGCCCCCACCCCCCAGGACCGATGCTGGACCCGTGATGGACGAGACGGAGTTCTGGGAGATCGTGGACAGTACCCGCGAGGCCGCCGGCGGCGACCCCGAGGACCACGCCGAGCTGCTCGTCGAGAGACTGCTCCAGTCCGACCCGGACGCCGTCCTCGACTTCGCCCGCCATTTCGAGGCCCGCTACAACCGCGCGTACCGCTGGGACCTGTGGGGCGCCGCCTGGGTGCTGCTCGGCGGCGCGAGCGACGACGCCTTCGACTACTTCCGGTGCTGGCTGATCGGGCAGGGCCGGGAGGTCTTCGAGGGCGCGGTGCACGATCCCGACGCGCTCGCCGACCTCCTCGACGACTTCGACGAGGAGCTGGACGGCGACGGGGAGGAACTCGGTTACGCCGCCGACGAGGCGTACGAGCAGCTCACCGGTCTGGTCGCACCCGACCTCGGCATCCTGCCCGCCCCGCCGGAACCGGAGGGTACGCCGGTCGACTTCGAGGACGACGCGGTGATGGCGCAGCTCTATCCGAAGCTGTGGAGCCGTTTCATGGCCGACTGAGGTCCTCTCCCCGCTCGTTCTCACAAGGTCCCGGCGCGAACACCATCATCGTCACGTCGTCCCGCACCGTCCCCGCGTGGCGCACGACGTCGGCCCACACCCGCTCCGTGAGGCCCGCCGGGTCGTCCAGGACCGCCGGGTCGGCCTTGACCATCTCGGTGAGCCGCTCGGCCAGGGGGTAGAACGCGCCGGACGCGTCCCGTGCCTCGCTCACCCCGTCGGTCAGGCCGAGCAGCCGGTCCCCGGCGAGCAGCGGCACCGTCAGCTGTTCGGGCGGGGCCAGGCCCGCGATGCCGAGGCCGAGCGGGGGGTTCGACACCACCGCCAGCTCGGTGACCTCGGGGCCGCGCAGCAGCAGCGGCGGCGGATGGCCGCAGGAGACGACGCGTACGACGCAGGAGTCGTCGGGGAATTCGAGGAGTACGGCCGTGGCGAACAGTTCGGCGTGCTCGTCGCCCTCGGAGTCCACGACGAGCCTGCGGTCGAGGCGGGCCGCGACGCCCTCCAGGTCGGGCTGGTCGAGGACGGCCTCGCGGAAGGCGCCGAGCAGCGCGGCGACCGTGCCGACGGCCGCGAGCCCGTGGCCCTGCACATCGCCGATCAGGGCGCGTACGACGCCCGGTCCCCTGCGTACGTCGAAGAAGTCACCGCCGACCAGCGACTCGTGCTGCGCCGCCTGGTACAGGCCCGCGCACCGCACCCGGCCGACCCGTTCCGGCAGCGGCGGCAGGACCGCGAACTGGGCCGCTTCGGCGACCGTGCGGACCGTGACCAGCTGGGCCTCGCGGCGGCTGCGTACCCACGCGAAGACCACGCTGAGCAGGGCGATGAAGGTGATCGTCAGCTCGTCGCTGCTGCCGGCGTGGCCGAGTCCGAAGTCCGGAAGGGAGAGCAGCGCGACCACGACACCGCCGAGCAGGGCGGTGGCGGCGGGCCCGTACGACAGCGCGGCGAGCGGCGGGACGGCCGCGACCAGGAAGGTCAGGTCGAGCGATTTGGGGGTCATCAGCTGGACGAGGACGATCACCACGAGCAGCAGCGGCGGGGGCCAGCGGACCCACGGGGGAGGCGGTGTGCCACGCAGCAGCCAGTCGCGCTCCTCCGCCTCACGCCGTCTGGCCGCAGCCCTGATCATCTCTTCACGCTCCTACGCGCGCGGGGACATCGCACGCCGGGCCGGTCCGTCGGGTGCGGGGCCCCGCAGGCCCGGGGGTGCCGGTGGGGTTGTCGGAGGGGTTGTCGGAGAGGTCTGCCGGAGGGGCCCGTCAGAGGGGGCGGCCCATGAGGATGTCGTCGACGTACTCGCCGTTCAGCAGGAACTCTCCGGGCAGTACGCCCTCGATCACGAAGCCCTCGGTCTCGTAGAGCTTGCGGGCCGGGGTGTTGTGCCCGAGGACCCGCAGTGTGATGCGGAGCGCGCCCTGGCGGCGTGCCTCGTCCATGGCCGCCCTCATCAGCCGTCGGCCGACTCCCTGGCCGCGCGCCTCATCGGCGACGACGAAGCCCTGGATCTGGCGTACGTGCGCGTTGACGAGCAGCGGGGTGGGGAAACCGAGCTTCACATAGCCGACGAGCCGCCCGTCCGACTCGGCGACGAGGTGGTCGCGGGGGCCGAAGCGGTCGTTGAAGAAGGGCTCGTAGGGCGGCTCGGGGCGGGGCTGGACCGCGTGCAGCGTGGACCACGTGGCGCGGTCGAGCCGGGCGAGGGCGTCGTCGTCCTCGGGCAGCGCGGTGCGTATGTGCAGGTCCGTCATGGCGCCACTGTACGGCGACCGCGCGAGGCCGCCGGATCATTTCACCGGCGGGCGACGCCCCGCGGCGGGCCGGCCCTCATCCGCGCGTTCCGGGGCAGGATGGGTCCATGGAACCCACGCAGCCGAAGCGTTCCCCGCAGCCCTTCCGGGTGGCCGTCGCCGGTGCCTCCGGGCTCATCGGCACGGCGCTCGCGCGCTCCCTCGCCGAGGACGGCCACGAGGTCGTCCGGCTGGTGCGGCGGGCGCCCCGCGCCCCGGGAGAGGTGCGCTGGGACCCCAAGAAGGGGTACGTCGACACGGCCGGGCTCGCGGGCTGCTCGGCGGTCGTCAACCTCGCGGGCGCGGGCATCGGCGACCACCGCTGGACGGACGCCTACAAGCGGGAACTGCGCGACAGCCGCGTCCTCGGCACCACCGCGCTGGCCGCCGCGGCCGCCTCGCTCGACGAACCGCCGCGCGTGTTCCTGAACGCCAGCGCGATCGGCTACTACGGGGACACCGGTCGGCGGGCCGTGGACGAGAGTGCCCCCGCGGGCGAGGGTTTCCTGCCCGCCCTGTGCGTGGAGTGGGAGGCGGCGACCGCCGCCGCCGAAGAGGCGGGCATCCGCACGGTCATCGCCCGCAACGGCCTCGTGGTGGGCCGCGAGGGCGGCGCCTGGGGCCGCCTCTTCCCGCTCTTCAAGGCGGGGCTCGGCGGCCGTCTCGGCGACGGCAGGCAGTACTGGAGCTATATCTCCCTGCACGACGAGGTGGCCGCGCTGCGCCATCTCCTGGAGACGGAGACGTTGTCGGGCCCGTTCAACCTCACGGCACCCGACCCGCTGACCAATCGCGAGGTGACGGCCGCGATGGGCCGGGTCCTGAAGCGGCCGACGCTCCTTGCGGCCCCCGCGCCCGCGCTGCGGGTGGTGCTCGGGGAGATGGCGGGCGATGTCCTCGGCAGCCAGCGGGTGCTGCCGAGGCGCCTCCTGGAGTCCGGCTTCGTCTTCGCCTTCCCCGGCATCGAGGAGTCGATCCGGGCGGCGCTGAGGTAAGCGGAGCCGCGCGGAGGTAAGCGGAGCCGCGCCGAGGAACGCGCGCCGAGGGGTGAGGCGTGTTGTCGGGGGAAGCCCGCCGATCGGATCTGTTCGCGTGCGACCGCTGTGCGACCGTGCCCTGTCCATGCGCGACTGTCATTGACCGGAACCGCTCCTACCCTCGTGCCGAACTCGGGGATTCCGGCGCCCCGTCGGGGGCATCAGCTCCCCACCAGCCGCGCGACCTCTAGGAGGGGCACGTGCTAGAGCCTGCGCACCATGCGGATGTCGTCATCGTGGGGGCCGGGGCCGCGGGGCTCTCGGCCGCGCATCGGCTGACCAGCGCCGGTGTAACGACCGTTGTCCTGGAAGCCGCTCCTTACGTCGGCGGCCGGATGTCGACCGAGAAGGTCGACGGGTTCCGGCTCGACAGGATCGGGCAGTTGCTCACCACCTCGTATCCGGAACTGCGCCGCACCCCGGGCCTCGACTCGCTCGTCCTGCGTCCCTTCGCGCCCGGCCTGCTGGTGCACAGCGACGGCCGCCACCACCGGGCGGCGGAGCCCGTACCCGGACGGAGCGCGAGGAGCGCACTCACCGCAGCGCGCGCCCTCGCGAGCGCCCCCCGGGTGCCGCGGGCCGCGCGGGCCACCCCCGGCCCGGCCTCCCGCCCCGCGCCCCTCGGCGGCCCCCTCGACCAGGCCCGGCTCGGCGCCGCGCTCGCCCGCCTCGCGACGACCCCCGTGGAGCGGTTGCTCGCCCGCCCCGAACTCCCCGCGGCGCGCGCCCTGTCCGCGCGCGGGCTGCCCTCCCGCACCATCGACGGCTTTCTGCGCCCCCTGCTCTCCGCACTGCTCTGCGATCCCGGCCTCACCACCTCCAGCCGGTGCGCGGACCTCGCCCTGCACGCCTTCGCGCGCGGCCGGCTCTGCGTAGCGGAGGGCGGCGCCGAGGTCCTGCCCGAGCTGCTCGCCGCCTCGCTGCCGCCGGGCACGGTCCGCACAGGCGTCCGTGCCACGGCGGTCTCCACCACGTCCGTCACCACCGCCGAGCACGGCGAGATCGCCTGCCGCGCCGTGCTCCTCGCCACCGACGCGCGCGCCGCCGCCCACCTCCTCCCCGGCCTGCGGGTGCCGCCCTTCCACGAGCTGACGGTGTTCCACCACACCGCCCCCGAGCCGCCGCTCGACGGGCCCGCGCTGCTCCTGGACGCCGACCGCGCGGGCCCCGTCGCCCACACGACCGTGATGAGCCGGGTCGACCCGTCCCGCGCCCCCACCGGCCGCGTCCTCGTCTCCTCGACCGTGCTGGGCCCGCCGCCGGACGAGCGGACCGTCCGCGCGCACCTCCGCACGCTGTACGGCACACCGACCGACCGCTGGGAACTCCTCGCCGTCCACCACACCCGCGAGGCCGTGCCCGCGATGCCGCCGCCGCACGACCCGCGCCGCCCGGTGCGCCTGCTCTCGGGGCTCTACGTCTGCGGGGACCACCGGGACACCAGCACCGTGCAGGGCGCGCTGCACTCGGGGCGGCGGGCGGCGCACGCCGTGCTCGCGGACTTCGGGATCGCCGCCCCGGAGTGCGCCCAGGAGTCACTGCCGACCGCGGCCTGACCCCGGACCCGGCCCGGCCCCGCCCTGCCCGGAGGGCGCGCACCCTCCGGGCTCCCGACCGGCTCCCCCGGAAGCCCCCGCGCCCCCCACGCGGGGGCTTCTCCCCTCGCGAGCCCCCGGTCACCCCAGCGCGGCGACCTTGTCGCGGTACCCGCGGACCGGTGCGGCGTCCCGGTACGGTTCCAGGCGGCGCTCGAATTCGCGTACGTACTCGTGGGCGCGGGCCGACCGCATCTCGCCCGCCGCCTGTGCCGCCTCCGCGCCCAGCTGGCAGGCCTGTTCCAGCTCGCCGAGGCCGAGCCGCGCGGTGGCGAGCACCACCCGGCTGAAGAGGCGGCTGCGCGCGAAAGCGGGTGCGCGCAGTTGCAACGAGCGCTCGGCGTGCTGGGCGGCGACGCGGTACTGCTGGAGGTCGCGGTAGCAGTGCCCCAGCTCGTCCGCCAGCTGCGCCTCGTCGAAGAACCGCCCCCAGTAGGGCACCTCGTCCCCCGGCCGCGCCGCTTCGAGTGCGCGTTCGGCCCGCTGGAGCGAGGCGGTGCAGGCCCGCGCCTCACCGAGCACCCCGTGCCCGCGCGCCTCCGCGGCGTACAGCAGGGACTGCACGACGGGCGGCGCCGAGGAGCCGACGCCCTGCTGGGCGACCCGCGCGAGCTGGACGGCCTCGCGCCCGTGCCCGAGGTAGACGGCCTGGCGGCTCATGGTGACCAGGACGTAGGAGCCGTACGCCCGGTCGCCCGCCGCCTGCGAGAGGCGCAACGCCTGTACGTAGTACCGCTGGGCGAGCCCGTGGGCCGCGATGTCGTACGACGTCCAGCCCGCGAGCCGGGTCAGGTCGGCGGCGGCCGCGAAGAGGCGCCGCCCGGCCTGCTCGCCGTAGGTGCCGCGCAGCATCGGCTCGGCCTCGTGTTCCAGATAGCGCACGAGGGCCTGCCGGGCGTGCCCGCCCCCGTAGGCGTTGTCGAGGGCGCGGAACAGCTCGCCGACGGAGCGCAGGGCCGCGATGTCGCCGTTGGTGACGCGTTGACCCGGGCTCCGGTCGGACTCTCTGCGCTGACGGGGCACGGCGGGGCGGCCCTGGGCGGGCACGCGCGCGTGCCCGGGGTCGGTCTCGCCGCGCCCGACGCGCTCGTCGGCCCGGCCGATCAGCCAGTCCCTGCTGGGCACGACGAGCCCGGCCGGGGTGAAGGCGATCTTCCGTAGCTCCGCGTGGCTGCCGGAGTCCTTGCGCCACAGGCCGCCGACGATGTCGACGGCCTCCTCGGGGGTGGCCGCGAATTCGAGCCCGGCGTACACCGGCGCGCACGCGTCGAGGCCGAGGTCCTGGGCGGACAGGCGCCGCCCGAGCCTCCTGGTGAAGACCTCGGCGATCAGCGCGGGCGTGGTGCCTCTGGGCTGCTGGCCGCGCAGCCACCGGGTCACGGATGTCTTGTCGTAGCGCAGGTCGAGACCGTGCTCGAGACCGAGCTGGTCGACGCGGCGGGCGAGGCCCGCATTGGAGAATCCGGCTTCCGAGATGAGCGCGGCTAGCTGGCGGTTGGGAGTGCGCTGCGGGGGTCGTTCCGTCATCGGCTGTGCGGTCTCCTGCCTTCCGGGCCTGCCTTTGAGCAGCCCTTATGGCCTCGTGAACGGCGCGAATGTAACGGCCATCACAGCCCGCGGATGCACCTTCCCCCGGTGTTCATCCGATCGTGTGAGGAACCGGGCCGGGGTTGCCCGGCCGGTGGGCCCGTACAGTGGCTGGGGCGCGATATGTGCACGGTGAATGTTCAGGGAGGCAGCTGCCGTGAGTGAGTTTCGGTTCGTCCGGATGGGCTTCGGTCCCGACGCCGTGGAGTACCGGGAGGCGTGGGACGAGCAGCGCCGTGTGCATGCCGCCCGCTTCGCCGACGAGGTCCCGGACACCTGCCTGCTCCTTGAGCACCTGCCGGTGTACACCGCGGGCCGCCGCACCGCGGACAGCGAGCGCCCGCTGGACGGCACGCCCGTCGTCGACGTGGACCGCGGCGGCAAGATCACCTGGCACGGCCCGGGGCAGCTCGTGGGCTATCCGATCCAGAAGCTGCCGCGCCCGGTGGACGTCGTAGCACATGTGCGGCGCCTGGAGGAGGCTCTTATCCGTACGTGTGCGGACTTCGGGCTGGAGACCTCGCGCGTCGAGGGCCGCAGCGGCGTCTGGGTCCTCGGCGACCCGGTGGCGGAGCGTCCGGCGCTCGGGGGCCTGTCCCTGGACTTCGACCCGCGCCTTGAGGACGACGAGTTCGACGCCCGGTTCAACGGTCCGGAGTACGCGCCGTCCAACGCGGGCCAGCGCCGCGAGGACCGCAAGATCGCCGCGATCGGCATCCGGGTCGCCAAGGGCGTGACGATGCACGGCTTCGCGCTGAACGTGAACCCGGACAACACCTGGTTCGACCGGATCATCCCGTGCGGCATCCGCGACGCGGGCGTCACGTCGCTCTCGTACGAACTGGACCGCGAGGTCACCATCGCCGACGTGCTGCCCGTCGCCGAGCGACATCTGCGGGACGTCCTGGAGAACGCGGAACTCACACCGCGCGTCGTCGAGAGGACGGCCGTCTGAGGCTCGGGGAATGAACCCCGTTGGCCAGAGGTTGGCCGGAAGTAAGTCCAACGACATCACGGGCGTACCCTGGTGTGCGCCGAAGAATCGAAGCTACGCCAGCTCATACGCCAGCTAACAGGGAGCCGATGTGTCCGCAGTCGCACCCGACGGACGCAAGATGCTGCGCCTGGAGGTCCGGAACGCCCAGACCCCCATCGAGCGCAAGCCCGAGTGGATCAAGACCCGGGCGAAGATGGGCCCCGAGTACAACGCCCTCCAGAAACTCGTGAAGAGCGAGGGTCTGCACACGGTCTGCCAGGAGGCGGGCTGTCCGAACATCTACGAGTGCTGGGAGGACCGCGAGGCCACGTTCCTCATCGGCGGCGACCAGTGCACGCGGCGATGTGACTTCTGCCAGATCGACACCGGCAAGCCGCAGGCCCTCGACCGCGACGAGCCGCGCCGCGTCGGCGAGTCCGTCGTCACGATGGACCTGAACTACGCCACGATCACCGGCGTCGCCCGCGACGACCTGGAGGACGGAGGCGCCTGGCTGTACGCGGAGACCGTGCGCCAGATCCACGCGATGACGGCGGACCGCGCGGAGGGCCAGACCAAGGTCGAGCTGCTCATCCCGGACTTCAACGCCGACCCCGACCAGCTGGCCGAGGTCTTCTCCTCCCGCCCCGAGGTCCTCGGGCACAACGTGGAGACCGTGCCGCGCATCTTCAAGCGGATCCGCCCCGGCTTCCGCTTCGAGCGTTCGCTGGAGGTCATCGCCCGCGCGCGGGAGGCCGGCCTGGTCACCAAGTCGAACCTCATCCTCGGCATGGGCGAGGAGCGCGAGGAGATCAGCGAGGCGCTGCACGCGCTGCACGACGCGGGCTGCGAGCTGATCACGATCACGCAGTACCTGCGCCCGACCCCGCGCCACCACCCCGTGGAGCGCTGGGCCAAGCCCGCGGAGTTCGTGGAGCTGAAGGAGGAGGCCGAGGAGATCGGTTTCTCCGGCGTCATGTCGGGCCCGCTGGTCCGCTCCTCGTACCGCGCGGGTCGGCTCTACCAGATGGCGATCGAGAAGCGCGGCGCGTACGTGGCCTCGCAGGCGGTGTGACGCGGGCCCATGGGTGAGGCGGACGCGTGGGCGCGGTGTGCTGTGTGCCCTGCGCTGTGTGCCGTGCGCTGTGTGAATCCGCGCACAAGTAGCTACTGACTAGTAAAACCCGCAACGACGCGGCCCGTACGATCCCCGCAGGTGACGGGGTCGTACGGGCCGCGTCAGTGTTTTTGGGGCGGGTTGGGGCAGGGCGTCAAGGTTTCATCGGGGTTTGACCGGTCGGTCACGCCCTGGTAACACCAATCAGTGACCCTGTAATCACCGCACGTACAGCCTTACCCACAGCATTGCCCAGACTTAGCCGCAGCCTTATCCCCAGCCGCTCATCCCCCGAGCCGCTCCCCAGGAGGGCCCCATCATGCAGGCCGCGCCCGTACGCGCCACCGCCATCCCGTCCGTCACCGACGCCCTGCGCGCGGTCGAGTCGCTCTTGATGAGCGGCGGCCAGCGCACCGCACGCCGCAACGCCTGGACTTCCGTGCTGGAGGACCGGCGCCGCGCCAAGGACCGGGGCGAGGCGCTGCGCGTGTTCGAAGAGGGCATGGCGACCCGTACGTCGTAGCCGCCTCCCGGGCCACGTAGACTTCACGACATGGCGAGGAAGGAATCCACCGCGGCGGATACGGCCGCGGAGCCAGGGCGACTCAAGCAGATCGCTCTGACCTACAAGATGACCCGACGGGCCGACTCCAAAATCGGTCTCATCATCGCGGCTGTGGGAATCGTCACCTTTGGTGTGTTCCTCGCGATCGGCTTCTTGATCGGTCACCCGGTCTATCTGGGCATTCTCGGCTTCCTGATCGCCTTCCTCGCGATGGCGATCGTCTTCGGACGCAGGGCCGAGCGTGCCGCCTTCGGGCAGATGGAGGGCCAGCCCGGTGCGGCGGCCGCGGTGCTCGACAAGATCGGCCGCGGCTGGACGACGACCCCCGCGATCGCGATGAACCGCAGCCAGGACGTGGTGCACCGCACCGTCGGCAAGGCCGGCATCGTCCTGGTGGCCGAGGGCAACCCGAACCGCGTGAAGGGCCTGCTGGCCGCCGAGAAGAAGAAGATGGCGCGCATCGTGGCGGACGTCCCCGTGCACGACGTCATCGTCGGCACCACCGAGGGCACGGTCTCCCTGAAGAAGCTGCGCACGACGCTTCTGAAGCTGCCGCGCGTCCTCACCGGTCCGCAGGTCACGGCGACCAATGACCGACTCCGGGCGATGGGTGACCTTATGTCCAATATGCCGCTCCCTAAGGGGCCGATGCCCAAGGGCATGCGGATGCCGCGCGGCGGCCCGAAGGCGAAGTAGTCCGCTCTGCTTCTCCCTACGACGATGAAGGGCCCCGGAACCGATCGGTTCCGGGGCCCTTCATCGTCGTAACCCTAGACCCGGACCTGCACGGCGCGGGCGAGGCGGTCGTGGAGGCCGCGGCCGTCGCGGTCCCAGATCAGGGCGGGGATGGCGACGCACAGCAGGACGCTGCGGGCCAGGACCCGGCCCAGGCCGAGCCGGCCGCCGCGCTCGGCGACGACGCGCAGCCTGAAGAGGGCCTTGCCGGGCGTGCAGCCGACCGTGCCGACGGTGAGCACGCTCATGACGAAGAGGATGCCGAGGGCCCAGTTGCCCATCGCCTGCTGGTCACCGCGAGCGAACAGGCCGTATGCGATCACCATGCACAGACCCCAGTCCACGGCGATCGCGCCGATGCGGCGGCCCGGGCGCGCGATCGAGCCCGGCCCCTCCTCCGGCAGGCCGAGCTGCTCGCCCCGGTACCCGAAGTCGACACCGGCGTCCTCCGCGGCCGCGCGCGGTCCGGACAGCCACGATCCGATTGCTTGCCTGTTGTCCACCCGTCCACGGTACTGCGCCCGGTTTCGTACGGGCGCGGGCGGGTCAGATGTACGAAGGTGCACGCGGGGCCGCCGAGGCGGCAGCGACCGCTCCCCACCGGCGGGCCGGTTAACTTCGGCGAAACAAATGGGTCATGCTTGAGAAATCCCCCGTCCCTATGGTCGGGTCCCAGCGTGTGCCACCGCACCGGCCGCACCACGAGCTGCAACCCCGTCCCGCCTCGGGCGGGAGTAGGAGGAGTTGGATGTTGTTCCAGAACGCCGACGACGCAAAGAAGTTCCTCGCGGACGAGGACGTCAAGTTCGTCGATGTCCGCTTCTGTGACCTGCCGGGTGTGATGCAGCACTTCACGATCCCGGCGGCGGCGTTCGACCCGGACGAGGAGCTGGCCTTCGACGGTTCGTCGATCCGCGGCTTCCAGGCCATCCACGAGTCCGACATGGCGCTGCGCGCCGACCTGTCGACGGCCCGCGTGGACCCCTTCCGCCGCGACAAGACCGTCAACATCAACTTCTTCATCCACGACCCGATCACGGGCGAGCAGTACAGCCGTGACCCGCGGAACGTCGCGAAGAAGGCGGAGGCGTACCTGGCCTCCACCGGCATCGCGGACACGGCCTACTTCGGCCCCGAGGCCGAGTTCTACGTCTTCGACAACGTCCGCTTCCAGACGTCGGCGAACGAGAGCTTCTACCACATCGACTCCGAGGCGGGCGCCTGGAACACCGGTGCGGTCGAGAACAACCGCGGCTACAAGGTCCGCTACAAGGGCGGTTACTTCCCCGCCCCGCCGGTCGACCACTTCGCGGACCTGCGCGCCGAGATCTCCCTCGAACTCGACAAGAACGGCCTCCAGGTCGAGCGCCAGCACCACGAGGTGGGCACGGCGGGCCAGGCCGAGATCAACTACAAGTTCAACACGCTGCTGGCCGCGGCCGACGACCTGATGCTCTTCAAGTACATCGTGAAGAACGTCGCCTGGCGCAACGGCAAGACCGCGACGTTCATGCCGAAGCCGATCTTCGGCGACAACGGCTCGGGCATGCACGTCCACCAGTCGCTGTGGTCCGGCGGCAACCCGCTCTTCTACGACGAGCAGGGCTACGCGGGCCTCTCGGACACCGCGCGCTACTACATCGGCGGCATCCTCAAGCACGCCCCGTCGCTGCTGGCGTTCACCAACCCGACGGTGAACTCCTACCACCGCCTGGTCCCCGGCTTCGAGGCCCCGGTCAACCTGGTCTACTCGCAGCGCAACCGCTCCGCGGCGATGCGCATCCCGATCACGGGCTCGAACCCGAAGGCCAAGCGCGTCGAGTTCCGCGCGCCGGACCCGTCCTCGAACCCGTACCTGGCCTTCTCCGCGCTCCTCCTGGCGGGCCTCGACGGCGTCAAGAACAAGATCGAGCCGGCCGAGCCGATCGACAAGGACCTCTACGAGCTGGCCCCCGAGGAGCACGCGGGCGTCCCCCAGGTCCCGACCTCCCTCCCCGCGGTCCTCGACGCCCTGGAGGCGGACAACGAGTACCTCCAGGCGGGCGGCGTCTTCACGTCGGACCTGATCGAGACGTGGATCGACTACAAGCGGACGAACGAGATCGCGCCGATTCAGCTGCGGCCGCATCCGCATGAGTTCGAGCTGTACTTCGACATCTAGACCGACCGGGCCGGTCTCTGGCCCGATGGCAGCTTCACCAGTGGGGGCGGTTACCCGGATCCGGGTAACCGCCCCCACTGGGTTCCGGCGCTCAGGCGTCCGGCAGCTCGTCGAGCGGCACCACCCGATAATGCGTCGTCAACCGCCCCGTGTCGTCCAGGACGTGGAAAGCGAGCGCCGGGGGCAGGTCGCGGTGGATGTGGTGGGTCGGGGTGGTCTGGGGTTCCCAGGGGAGGCGCAGGGTCGAGACCACGCCGGGGGCCACCAGGAGCGGGCGGTTCGCGAACGTCGTCGCCGCGGGGGTGTGCGCGTGACCCGCCAGGAATGCCGTGATGTTGGGGTGGCGGGTCGTCAGGGCGGCCAGGCGGGACTCGTCGAACTGGCGGATCTCGTCGACGTACGGCGTGTGCAGGGGCACGGGCGGGTGGTGGAAGGCGATCAGGACGGGCTGGGTGGGGCGGGTGCCGGCCAGGAGGTCGGACAGCCACGTCAGGGTTTCGTCCGACAGGCTGCCGTGGTCCTCGCCGGGGACCGAGGTGTCGCACAGGGCCAGCCGTGAAGTGGTCTGTGGTGTACGACTGGTTGATCGGGTCGGTCCGCGGCGGTTCGCCCAGCAGGTGCTCGCGGTACGCGGCGCGCTCGTCGTGGTTTCCGGGGCAGGTCAGCAGCGGGTGGCGGGATGTGAGGAGCTTGCGGGCCTCCTCGTACGCCGAGGGGGCGGCGTGGTCGGTTATATCGCCCGTGACGATCACGGCGTCCAGGTCGTACGGGAGGTCATTCAGGTACCGCATGACCGTGCGGGTGCGCTCGGCGCTGCGGCCCGCGTCCTCCGCGCCGGTGTCTATGTGGGTGTCGCTCAGGTGGGCGATCACGGCGACGGGCGTTGTGGGGTGGTGGGGTGGTAGGGATGTCGGGGTCTGCATCGGGGCGGGGCTCCTTGGTCGGTGATCTTGCGCTGAACTGAACCTAGAGCGCCGCAGGTGTGTCGTTAAGAGCCAGTGGCCCAGCCCTGGACCGGTTCGCGCGGTCAGCTCCGCAGGAAGCGCACCGATGGGGTCGGCGGGCGGCCGTCGGGGGTCGGCTCGCCGGGGGTGACCCGCGCCCGTACTCCGTATACCTCCGCGATCAGGTCCTCCGTGATCACCTCCGTCGGTGTGCCCGCCGCGTACGCCGTGCCCTCCTTGAGGATCAGCACGTGGTCGCAGAACATCGCCGCCAGGTTGAGGTCGTGCAGGGCGATGACGCTGGTGACGGGGAGGTCGGCGACCAGGGAGAGCAGGTCCAGCTGGTGCTGGATGTCCAGGTGGTTGGTGGGCTCGTCCAGGAGGAGTTCGCGGGGTTCCTGGGCCAGGGCGCGGGCTATCTGGACGCGTTGGCGTTCGCCGCCGGACAGCGTGTGCCAGGACTGGGTGGCGCGCCCGGTGAGGCCGGTGCGCTCCAGGGCCTCGCGGACGGCGCGCTCGTCGTGGGACGTGGGGGCCGACCATGCGCGGCGGTGCGGGACGCGGCCCAGGCGTACGACGTCTCGTACGGTCAACTCCACTTGTGTGGACGCGTGTTGGTCGACCACCGCGATACGGCGTGCCACCGCGCGGCGCGGGGTGTCGGGGAGCGGGCGGCCGTCCAGGGTGACTACCCCGGAGGCGGGGGCGAGGACGCCCGCGAGCAGCCGCAGGAGCGTGGACTTGCCGGAGCCGTTGGGGCCGAGGAGGCCTACGGTGGCGCCGGGTGGCGGAGCGAGACTGACGCCGTCGACGACGAGCCGCCCACCGGCCGCACGGGCGACGCGCTCGGCACGCAGACCGTGCGGGCCGTGCGGGCCGTGCAGGCCGTCCTCGGCAGGCGGTCCGCCCTGGACACGCGGCCCTCGCTCGGTCACGTCGTCCCCCTCCGCGTCCGGTACAGCACCAGCACGAACGCCGGTACGCCGATGAGTGAGGTCACCACTCCCACCGGGACCTCCTGCGGGTCGAGGGCCGTGCGGGCCAGGGTGTCCACCCAGATCAGGAAGACCGCCCCGGCCAGCGCCGTGACGGGGAGGAGGCGGGTGTGGCCGGAGCCGACGAGGGCGCGGGCCGCGTGGGGCAGGACCAGGCCCACGAAGCCGATGGCGCCCGCCGAGCTGACCAGGGCCGCCGTCAGCAGTGCCGTCACGCAGAGCAGGACGAGCCGGGTGCGGGCGACCCGTACGCCCAGTGTCGCCGCCGCTTCCTGGCCGAAGGCGAACGCGTCGAGCGTACGGGCGTGGCCGAGGCACACGGCCAGCGTCACCGCGAGGACCGCGGCGCACAGCCATACGTCCGTCCAGCCCGCGCCGCTGAGCGAGCCGAGCAGCCAGAACAGGACGCCCCTGGCGGTCTCCGCGTCGCCCGCCGTGAGGATCACGAAGGAGGTCAGGGCGGAGAAGAGCTGCATCGCGGCCACGCCCGACAGCACGACCCGGTCCGTCGTGTCGCCGAGCGTGTGGCTCAGGAGCAGGACGAGGGCGAAGGAGAGGAGCGCGCCGACGAACGCTCCCGCCGAGACCGAGAGCGCTCCCCCGCCCACGCCGAGGACGAGGACCGCGACGGCCCCGGTGGACGCCCCGGACGACACCCCGAGCACGAAGGGGTCGGCGAGGGGGTTGCGGAGCAGCGACTGCATGACCGCGCCGCAGACCGCGAGGCCCGCGCCGCACACCGCGGCGAGCAGGGTGCGGGGCATCCGCAGGTTCCAGACGATGCCGTCCCTGATGGGGGTGAGCCGTGCCTCGCCCCAGCCGAGGTGCGCGGCGAGCGCCGAGAACACGTCGGGGACCGAGATGTCGGCGGGGCCGATGGTGACGGCGACCGCCACGGAGAGCAGGAGCGCGGCGCACGCCGCCAGCCACAGGAGGGCCTGTCGGGCGGGGGCGGCCACGCTCACTTGGCGAGCCCGAACTTCCGCAGCCCGGCGGCCACTTGCTCGATGCCGTCGACCGTGCGGATCGTGGGGTTCATGGCCTGGCCGCTGAGGAGTACGTAGCGCTTCTTCCGTACGGCGGTCAGGTTCTTGGTCGCGGGGTTGGACTCCAGGAACTTGATCTTCGCCGCGGCGCTCTCGGCGGACTGCGACTTGCGGGTGAGGTCGCCGATGACGAGGACGTCGGGGTCGCGGTCGGCGACGGTCTCCCAGTTGATCTGGGGCCACTCCTCGCGGGTGTCGTCGAAGACGTTCTTCGCGCCGAGTTCGCGGGTGATGATGCCGGGGGCGCCGCAGCAGCCCGCCATGTAAGGGGCGTCGGAGTTGGCGAACCAGTACAGGAGCGTCGTGTCGGAGGCCTTGATGTCCTTGGTGGCCTTCGTGACGCGGCCCTTCAGGTCGGCGACGAGCCTCTCGCCGCGCTTCTCGACGTCGAACACCTTCGCCAGGTCCCGCACCTCGCCGTAGACGGTGTCCATGGTGAGGGTCTTGACGCGCTTGCCGTCGCCGCCGCCGTCGTTGTCCTTGCCCGCGCAGTCGGTGGGCGAGACGTAGACGGGCACGCCGAGTTCGGTGAACTTCGTACGGTCGGCGACGCCGCCCTTGCCGACGGTGTAGAGGAAGGAGGCGCTGACGAAGTCCGGTTCCTTGGCGAGGACCTTCTCCAGGGAGGGGTAGCGGTCGGCGAGCCGCTCCACCTTGGCGTTGTCCTTCTCCAGGTTCTTCAGGACCGGGTCCGTCCAGGTACCCGTACCGACCATGCGGTCGGCGAGGCCGAGGGAGAGCAGGATCTCCGTGGAGCCCTGGTCGAGCGAGACCGCGCGCCGGGGCGGGGCCCCGACCTTCGCCTCCTTGCCGCAGGAGGCGACCGTGACCGGGTAGCCGTCGGCGCTCTTGCCCGACGGCTTCGACGCGGAACCGTCGCCGCACGCGGTGAGCGCGAGCATGGCGACCGTCAGCGTTCCGGCACAGCGCAGGGCGGTTGTACGGGCTTTCGAGGACACGTGATCCCTTGAGTCTCACGGCTCATACGCGGAGCCTGGTCTGCGGCACAACCTCCGCCGCCCGGTGTGCGGGCGGAGGCGCCAGCAGGTCTTCGGACTCGGGATCGGCCGGACGGGGCGCCTTCCCAGGTGTCGGCGGACACCCAGTGGCCGTGGCCCCGCCCGTCCCCCTCACCGCTGCGCGTCAGTTCCGGATTTCCACCGGATTCCCTGACCCAGGTATGGGTTTGACTGGCTTGCGCAAGTTATCACGCGCCTTCACCAGGCCGGCCCGTGCCTTCACGAGCGGGCGGGGCCGGGCCTGGGGTCGCCCCGGTAGGTGCCGAAGAACCAGCGGTTTCCCTCGGGGTCCGCGATGCCGAACTCGCGGCTGCCGTACGGCTTGTCCTCGATCTCGCTGACGATCCTCACGCCGGCCCCGGTGAGGCGGGCGTACAGGGAGTCCACCTGGTCGGTGACGACATAGGCGCCGGAGGTGCCCGGCTTCCCGCACGTCTCGCCGGGCGCGTCGGGGTCGTAGGAGCCGAGCATGATGCCGCCGCCCTCGGGCCAGTCCAGCTGGGCGTGGGCGACACGGCCGCCGTCCTCGTATACGGCCGTGCGCAGGAAGCCGACGGTGTCGACGAGGAAGTCGATCAGTGCGGGGGCGTCCTGGGCCTGGAGGGTCGGCCAGATGGCGGGAGCGGGGGTGTGGAGCTGCTGCTCTGCTTGGAGGCGCTGCTTCGCTGTGGTGTCGGATGTGGTGCTGGGTGTGGTGTCGGGTGTGGTGTTCATGTCTCCCACTCTTCGCCTCCTCCGCGCACCCCGGCTTGGATATTCCGGCACTCCTCGGCCAGCCACCTGGTGGGGCTCGTCTCCGTGTACTGCTGGAAGTCCCGTACGAGGTGGGAGTGGTCGTAGTAGCCGGTGTCGGCGGCGACCCGGGCGAGGTCGGGCGGGCCGCCCGCCGCGACGGCCCGGACCACCGCCGCCCTGGCGTGCTGGAAGCGCATGAGGCGTGCGGCCTGCTTGGGGCTCAGTCCGGTCTCGGCGCGGAAGAGCGCGGTCAGGCGGCGCTCGCTGAGCGCCACGTGCCGGGACAGGCCGCCGAGGGTGCCCGCGCCGCGGTGCCGGGCCAGCCACGCCCAGGCCTCGGCGACCTCGGGGCGTACGGAGCCGGCGCGGCCGGTGGCGGCGTGGTCGGTGGCGGCGCGTCGACGCAGGTAGCCGGAGAGGAGGGCGAAGCGGTCCTCCCAGCGGTCCAGCTCGCACAGTCTTTCGCGCACCTCGGCGGCGCGGGCGCCGAACACGTCCGTGCCGCCCGTGACGAGCTGCCCGGTCAGCGCGGCCGCGGGCAGACCGAGGAGGGTACGGGCGGCCAGCGGGTGCACGGCGAGCTGGATGCCCGCCTGGTGCTCGGCCTGGGCGATGTACGCGGGGCTCTGGTGCAGGCCGCCCACGACGATGTCGGTGCGGACCGCGTCCGTGCCGGTCGCCTGGGCGGGGGTGCCGCCGCTGGCGATGGGGCCGTCGAGCGAGAAGATCACCGTCAGATAGGGGGAGGGCAGGCCCCGGTGCAGGGCAGGCGGCCGACCCGCGGTGCGGTAGCCGACCGCGGAGACGATGCCCTCCACGCGGGGGGCGGCTCGGACGAACTCGGAGGAGCCCACGTCTTCCAGTATGCGTGTACGTATGCGACTGCGCGGGGGTGGAGTCGGCGCCCGGCGTCCCCCTCCGCTACCCCCTCTCCCCCCGCCGCATGCGCCCCGCCCCCGGTGACTTCGATCATGGGAAACGGCCGTCCCGCCGCTTAGCATGGCGCGCCGCTCCGGACGGGGCCGCGCATCGCTCTCAGAATCGGCAGGACAAGGCCCACATGGCAGACACAGCAGACACAGCAGGTACGGCAGACACGGCAGTACGACGGAGGAACAAGCTGGCCGCCACCGGCGTCGCGGGGGCGCTCGTCGCGGCCGTGCTCACGGGCGGCGCGCTGTGGCCGACGAGCGAGGCCACGGCGGCGGACACCTCCGCCGCCACCGCCCGCGAGCTGTCGCACTGGCCGAAGCCGGTCGCGAAGAAGCTCGGCGAGGTCATCGCGGCGAACGACCACAAGGGCGCGTACGCCGTGTTCGACGCGGACAACACGACGTACCGCAACGATCTGGAGGAGTCGCTGCTGCCGTTCCTGGAGATGAAGGGCGTCCTGACCCGCGCGACCATGGACCCGTCCCTCAAGACCATCCCCTTCAAGGACACGGCCACCCACAAGGAGAGCCTCTACAGCTACTACAACCGGCTCTGCGAGGTGGACGACCAGGTCTGCTACCCCTGGGCCGCGCAGATCTTCTCCGGTTTCACGCTGAAGGAGCTGAAGGGGTACGTCGATGACCTCCTGGCGTACAAGAAGCCGATCCCCGCGGAGTACTACGAGGGCGGGAAGCTCACGAAGACGCAGGTGAATCCGCCCGAGTTCTCGAACGGCATGCGCCAGCTCCACAAGACGCTGCGTGCGCACGGCATCGAGGTGTACGTCGTCAGCGCGGCCAGCGAGGATCTGGTCCGCATGGTCCTCGCCGATCCGAAGTACGGCTACGGCGTGAAGCCGCAGAACGTCATCGGCGTCTCCATGCTGCTCAAGGACCGCGAGACCGGCGAGGTGACCAGTTCCCGCAAGGAGATCGCCGAGGGCCGCTTCGGCGAGAGGGACCGGGCGAAGCTCGCCGGGCGCGAGCTGACGCCGAAGCTGTGGGCGCCGCTGACCTGGTACGAGGGCAAGCCCGCGGCGATCAGCACGTACATCGACGAGTGGCGGAAGCCCATCCTCGTGGCCGGTGACACCCCGGTCAGCGACGGCCCGATGCTGTTCCACTCGGCGGATGTGGAGCACGGCGGCGTACGGGTCTGGGTCAACCGCAAGGACGCGTACATGAAGCAGCTCGACGGGATGAAGAGGAAGAACGCGCAGCGGCAGCGCGAGCTGGGCCAGAAGGTGACGGCCGACAAGCGGTGGCTGACGGTGACGCCGGGCCAGATCGGCTGATCACCGGCGGTCAGTGGACGGTCAGTCGGTGGATGTCCAGGCCGCCACCTGCTTGGCGAGCGCGCCGCCCGCCTTCGTCCACGCGAAGTGGTCGAGGCGGGTGCCCGCCTCCCGCTCGGTGTAGTGACGCCGGGTGAGGCGGGCCCGGGGGATCTTGCCGAGCAGGTGGTCGAGGGCGGCGGCGGGGGCGAACGTATCGCGCTCGACGGAGACCGCGAGCACCGGCAACTCCAGTGCGGCGAGGGCCGTTTCGTAGTCGCGTGCGGACCCCTTGGCGGTGTAGCGGCCCGTACGGCCCTGCCGCGCCCAGTCCCGCATGACGCTCTTGGGCTGGTCGCCGCCGAAGCCGAGCCGGGCGCCGGGCCACCGGCCGAGCACGGTCGACGTCGCGGCGATCAGCAGCTGGCCGAGGAGCAGGGCGGGGCCGCGCAGGGGGCCGTACGCGCGGAACCAGACGGATCCTGTGGCGACGAGCACCACACCGTCGACCCCGGGTCCGGGGGCGGGGCCCGGGACGGGGGCGGGGCTGGGGGCGGCGGTCAATGCCGCGTGTATCAGGCCCAGTTGGCCGCCGAGGCTGTGGCCGAGGAGGTACAGGGGCGGCTCGGGGCCCAGCTCGGCGCGGACGGCTGCGAGGACGGCGGGGAGGTCCTCCTCGACGATCGCGCGGTAGCCGTGGTCGCGCGTCCCGCGGCGGCCGGCGCGCGGGGTCGCCTCGCCCTGGCCGCGCAGGTCGGCGGTGAGCACGGTCAGGCCCTCGCCGTGCAGCCGGTGGGCGAAGCGGCGGTAGAAGCGGGCGGGGGTGCCCATCGCCGGGACGATGAGCACCGCGGGTGCCGGGGGCGGGCCGGGGGCCGGTCCCGAGCCGGACGGCAGGAAGCGATCCGGCGCGGGGGCGCACAGGGCACGCACCGGAACGCGGGCGCCGTCCGGGAGTTCGACGGTCACCAGGAGCGGCAGGTCGGCGACGGGGTCCGGCTGGTTCGGGCCGACGGTTTCCGGCTGGGTCATGGGGCACAGCATGCCTCGTCGCACGCGTGTACGCACGGCCCCACGCCGAAACGGGGCGCAACGCGATGGGGGCGCCCCCTGCTCGAGCGAAGCCGAGAGCTTGGGGAAGTGCCAGACCCCGCGGCCCGCGGCATGATCCGCCGGACAGGCCCTAGCGGCTGTAGCGCATCAGCGCGCGCACCATGTGGCAGGTGATGTCGGAGGGCGGGTGGATCCCGACCTCCTCCGCCATGCTCCTTATCCTGCTGTTCGTCGCCTGGTTCGGCACGAAGACGCCCGAGTCGAGAAGGGCGATCGCGAGGCGCATGGCCTTCAGGCGGCGGTTGTGGCTGACGTACCACTCGCGCGGGCGCCCGGCGGGCAGCACCTTCTTCGCCAGTGGTGCGTACGGCAGATCGATCAGTACGGGTTGGGAAACACGCTTCGTCGTCAGTGCGGCAGCGGGCACGGGCATCCTCCTGTCGCGGTCGGGACCCCCCGTCGGGCGCCCTCGAACACTACGTTGATTCTACTGCGCACCACTGACAATCGCCGCTGGCCAGAAGGCCTTTCGGATGTTCGAATAGGGTCGCGCCGCACGGCCTGGTGCGGGTGGTTCGGAGGTAGCGTGTGGGCATGGAGATCTGGATCAACCCCGCCTGTTCGAAGTGCCGCGCCGCCCTCTCGCTGCTCGACGCGGAGGGTGCCGACTACACCGTGCGCCGCTACCTCGACGAGGTACCGACCGAGGACGAGATCCGTGCCGTGCTCGACCGCCTCGGCCTCGAACCGTGGGACATCACCAGGACGCAGGAGCAGGCCGC
This sequence comes from Streptomyces sp. NRRL S-920, assembly GCF_000717945.1. NCBI lineage: Bacteria > Bacillati > Actinomycetota > Actinomycetes > Kitasatosporales > Streptomycetaceae > Streptomyces > Streptomyces sp. NRRL S-920. The sequence continues at coordinate 42,842 of NZ_JODF01000030.1, read as the reverse complement.
CAAGGACCTGAACCTGAAGGACCGCGAGGCCTGGCCGCGCGACGCCTCGGGGCGCGACCGCTGGGTGAAGGCCCTCGCCGAGCACCCGAAGCTGATCCAGCGCCCCATCATCACCGCGGACGACGGCACGGCGGTGGTGGCGAGGACGGAGGAGGCGGTACGGGACGCGCTCGCACGCTGAGGCCCGGACGACCGCCGGCCGGGCCCAGGACCCGCGCTCCGGTAACACGGGGTTTTCCGGTAACACGGGGTTCACACAGGAGCAACGGTCGGGAAATCGCCGGTTGCCAGGCTGCCGCTCATCACCACGGCACCGCAGCACCCGCACGTTCTGCGCCGTACCGAGCGTCTAAGGATGAGGCACCCGTGACCTTCAAGGCTGAGTACATCTGGATCGACGGCACCGCGCCGACCGCCAAGCTCCGTTCCAAGACGAAGATCCTGACGGACGACGCGAAGGGCGCCGAGCTGCCGCTGTGGGGCTTCGACGGATCCAGCACGAACCAGGCCGAGGGCCACGCCTCCGACCGCGTGCTCAAGCCGGTCTTCACCTGCCCGGACCCGATCCGCGGCGGCGGCAGCACCGGTGACGTACTCGTCCTGTGCGAGGTCCTCAACACGGACATGACGCCGCACGAGTCCAACACCCGCGCCGAGCTGGCCGAGGTCGAGGCCCGCTTCGCCGCGCAGGAGCCGATCTTCGGCATCGAGCAGGAGTACACCTTCTTCGAGGGCGACCGCCCGCTCGGCTTCCCCGTCGGCGGCTTCCCCGCGGCGCAGGGCGGCTACTACTGCGGCGTCGGCTCGGACGAGATCTTCGGCCGTGACGTCGTCGAGGCGCACCTGGAGAACTGCCTCAAGGCGGGTCTCGGCATCTCCGGCATCAACGCCGAGGTCATGCCGGGCCAGTGGGAGTTCCAGGTCGGCCCGCTCGCCCCGCTGGAGGTCTCCGACCAGCTGTGGGTGGCCCGCTGGCTGCTCTACCGCACCGCCGAGGACTTCAAGGTCTCCGCGACCCTCGACCCGAAGCCGGTCAAGGGCGACTGGAACGGCGCGGGCGCGCACACCAATTTCTCCACGAAGGCGATGCGCGAGGGCTACGACGCGATCATCACCGCCTGCGAGTCGCTCGGCGAGGGCTCCAAGCCGATGGACCACGTCAAGAACTACGGCGCGGGCATCGACGACCGCCTCACCGGCCTGCACGAGACGGCCCCGTGGAACGAGTACAGCTACGGCGTCTCCGACCGCGGCGCCTCGGTCCGCATCCCCTGGCAGGTCGAGCAGGACCGCAAGGGCTACATCGAGGACCGCCGCCCGAACGCGAACGTCGACCCGTACGTCGTCACGCGCCTCCTCGTCGACACGTGCTGCGCCGCCCTGGAGAAGGCCGGCCAGGTCTGATCCCGCGATGACCGCCACCGACGTGGGCGCCCGCCGATACCGGTGGGCGCCCACGTCGTCATCTGATTCAATGGGGGGCATGGGCAGCCACCAGAACACCTCGACGGGTCGTGACGACCTCGAGCCCTTCTGGCCCTCCCGTCAGCACCACGACTTCGACCGGGTGTGTTGCCGCGCGATGAACGCGCGGGCCCTCTAAAGCCGTTCACCCCGGCCTTCGCCCGACGCGCACGACGTAACGACGTACGTCTCGTTCTCGACGACTCCTTATCTCGCGCGAAAGAGCTGACTCCCCATGGCGAACTCCCGTACCTTCACCGCCGCTGCCACCGCCACCGCATCCCCCGCGGCCTCCGCCGCCCGGGGGCGCCTGCGGGCCGTCGCCCCGGACGAGGTGGCGCACATCCCCGACTTCCTGCCGCCGGGCGCCACTTGGCTGCCCGCGCCCCAGCACACCCTGCCCACCCTGCCGGGCCAGCCGCCGATGGTCGGCTACCTCGTCCTCGTACCGGCCGGGCAGGAGCCCGTCGCCGCCGATCCCCGGCTGCCCGAGGCGCCGCCCGCGCCCGCCACCGGCCCGGTCAGGGTCGACGCCGTGCGGCGTGCCGCCGAGGTCGACGGGCGGCCCCTCGACCTGACGTACCTGGAGTTCGAGCTGCTCGCCCACCTCGTCGCGCACCCCCACCGGGTGCACACCCGGGACCAGTTGGTGACGACGGTGTGGGGGTACGGCCACGTCGGCGACGGCCGCACCGTGGACGTCCACATCGCGCGGCTGCGGCGCAAGCTCGGCGGCGAGCACCGCGGGACCATCCAGACCGTGCGGCGGGTGGGATACAAGTACGTGCCGCCGGCATCCCGCTGAGCACCGCCGCCCTCTGCTGGAAGCAGAATGCGTTCCCCCGCCCCCTGCCACCGGGGCAGAGTCACCCGCATGAGACTTCTGATGCTGGGTGGTACGGAGTTCGTGGGCCGCGCCGTCACCGAGGCGGCGCTCGCCCGGGGCTGGGAAGTGACCGTCTTCCACCGCGGCCGCCACGCCGCGCCCGAGGGGGCCCGGGTCATCCACGGCGACCGCACGGCCGAGGGGGGCCTCGCGGGGCTCGCCGGCGGCGAGTGGGACGTGGTGGTCGACACCTGGTCGGCCGCGCCGCACGTCGTACGGGACGCGGCGCGGCTGCTCGCCGGGCGGGCCGGGCGGTACGTGTACGTGTCCAGCGGTTCCGTGTACCGCTACCCCGGGGAGGCGGGCTCGGACGAGAGCTTCCCCGTGGTGGACGGCGACCCCGACGCGGACGCCACGGCGTACGCGGAGGACAAGCGGGGCGGCGAGCTGGCCGCGATCGCCGGGTTCGGCGCCGAGCGGACGGTGCTCGCGCGGGCGGGGCTGATCCTCGGCCCCTACGAGAACATCGGCCGGCTGCCGTGGTGGCTGAACCGGGTCGCGCGCGGTGGCCCGGTGCTGGCCCCCGGCCCCCGGGACTCGGAGATCCAGTACGTGGATGTGCGCGACCTCGCGGAGTGGGTCCTCGACGCGGCCGTGGCGGCACTGCACGGCGCGTACAACCTGGTCAGCCCCATGGGGCAGTTCACGATGGGGGAGCTGCTCGACGCGTGCGTGGAGGTGGCGGGCCCGGACGCGGAGCTGCGCTGGACGGCGCCCGAAGCGGTGCTGGAGGCGGGCATCGAGCAGTGGATGGAGCTGCCGGTGTGGCTGGCGCCCGGGGAGCTGCACGACACGATGCACCGCACCTCCTCGCGGAAGGCGATCGAGGCGGGGCTCAAGGCCCGGCCCGTCGCCGAGACGGTGCGTGACACCTGGACGTGGCTCCAGTCCATCGGCGGGATCCCGCCGCAGCGGCCGGACCGCCCCGTCGTCGGGCTCGCCCCCGAGAAGGAGGCGAAGGCGCTCGGCCTGTGACACGACGTGGTGGTGGCCCCGGCGCGGTGCAGGGCGCCGGGGCCACCTCACGGGTGCCGGTGTTCCGTCAACGCCCGCTCGGCACCCTGGTGTTGTACGAGTCGCCGTGGAGGGGGGCGGTGGGTCCCGCCTCCGCGTGGGAGATCCGCGGAAGCCACTTCAGGTAGCGCGGCGTGTGCCAGTTGCGCTCCCCCAGCAGCACCATCACGGACGGCAGGAGGATCATGCGGACCACCGTGGCGTCGAGCAGGACCGCCACGCCGAGGCCCACGCCCATCTGCTGCATGTCCTGCATGGACAGCGTGCCGAAGACCGCGAAGACCGCCACCATGATCACGGCCGCGCCCGTCACCGCGCCCGCCGTGCGCGTGACGCCCTCGCGGATCGCCGAGCGGTTGTCCATGCCCCCGTCCCGGGACTCGCGGATCCGGGAGACCACGAACACGTGGTAGTCCATCGACAGGCCGAAGAGGACGACGAGGACGAACAGCGGCATCCAGTTCTCGATCGCGCCGACCCGCTCCGAGCCGATCAGCTCCGCGCCCCAGCCGTGCTGGAAGACGGCGGTCATGACGCCGTACGCCGCGCCCACGGAGAGCAGGTTCAGGGCGATCGACGTCACCGCGATCACCACCGAGCGGAAGCTGAGGAGCATCAGCAGGAACGTCACGGCGGTGATGAAGGCGAAGACGGGGACGATGCCCTTGCCGAGCTGGTCGCCGAAGTCCTCCGAGGAGGCCAGTTCCCCGCCCACGTACGCCGTCGCGGCCACGCCTTCGAAGGCGGCGGGGACCGTGTCGTCGCGCAGTTCCCCCAGCGCCTTCTTCGCCTCGGCACCGGTGCCGTCACCGGGCAGCGGCACCTCGATCTCGGCGACGTCCGCCGCCTTGTGGACGGTGAGTTCGGCGCCGTCACCGGCCTTCTTTGTCAGGGCGTCGAGGGCGTCCCGCACCGGCGGCGCGCCGATGTCGTCCGCCGCGACGACCACGCGGGCCGGGGCCGGGCCGCCGGGGAACTCCTCGGTGATCCTCTTGTACGAGATGGAGAGCGGGGCGTCGGAGCCGAACTGCTTCTCCAGGCCCAGCTGTTCCGTCCTCATGCCGAGCGCGGGGGCGGCCAGCGCGAGGAGCAGCACGGTGGCGCCGACGGCGAAGAACTTCGGGCGGGCGAGGACGGGCCGCAGGAGCCTGCCCGCGACACCACCGCTCGTCCCGCTCGTGGAGCGGCGGCTCAGGAACGGGAGGCGACCCGCGTCGACCCGGTCGCCGAGCCCGGCGAGCAGTGCCGGCAAGACCGTGACGGAGCCGAGCATCGCCACGCACACCACCAGGATCGTGGCGACGGCGAAGCCCTTGAAGAGGAGCAGGCCGGACAGGAACATGCCCGCCATCGCGACCATCACCGTCAGACCCGAGACGAGGACGGCACGCCCGCTGGTGGCGGCGGCGATCCGCAGCGCGGTGTCCGCGTCGTGCCCGGCCGCCCGCTCGTCCCGCTCGCGGCGCAGATAGAACAGGCAGTAGTCGACGCCGACCGCGAGGCCCATCAGGAACATGACGGAGTACGTCGTCTCGAACAGGTGCAGCTGGTGGCTGGCGAGGGAGAGCAGCCCGAAGGCCGCCACGCACGCCGTGAGCGCGAGGCCGACCGGGAGCAGGGCGGCGACCACCGCGCCGAAGGCGACCAGGAGGATGCCGAGGGCGAGCGGCACCGCGGTGAACTCGGCCCGCTTCAGGTCGTCGGCGAGCAGGTCGGACAGGTGTTTCTCGGAGCTGGCGTCGCCGAACTGATGGATCACGATGCCGTGGGCGGCGGCGCCCTTGCGCCCGGCATCGGTCACGGCGTCGAGGACCGGCTGGACGCGGTCGGCCGCCTCGTCCGACGGCCCCTTGATCTCGAAGCGGAGCAGCGCGTCCTTGCCGTCCCGCGAGGGCAGCGGCTTCTGGAGGCCGGTCACGTCACCGGTCGCCCTCAGCGCCTTGGACAGGTCGGCCGCCGCGTCGCGCCAGCCGTCGGGGGTTCGCGCGGTGACCATGACGAGTTCGCCCGCGGGTTCGTCGACGCCGGCGTCCTTCAGGATCGTGGCGGCCCGGCCCGAGTCGCCGACCTCCATCTCCTCGTCGGACGCGGTGACCATGCCGCCGGCCCCGCCGAGGACCGTGGCGAGGACCACGAGAACCAGCCAGCCGAGTACGGCCGTCTTGCGGTGGTGTGCGCTCCACACCCCGAGTCGTGCCGCGAGGTTGTGCCTCATGGCGTTCCGCCCCCATCAGTTCGCGTAAGTAAGCGTCGGATAAGACGGACTCACGGTAGGAACCGGCGGCTTCGCGCCCCAGCCGCCGGGCCCCCCTCCGCGGGAGGCGGAAGGCGAGGTCCGGGGGTGTCGTCAGGTACACCCCCGCTCGGGTGGCGGACCCCATGACCTGGGCACGCGCCTCGGGCGAGACTGTGACGGTGCCGAACGCGCACGGAACGCGCACGGCCGCCGTGCTTGTCGAGAGGGATGGATGCCATGACGAGGCTGAAGGACGCAGTGATCGCGGGGGCCCGGGGCCTCTATCTGGCGATCGTCTCGTTGGTGGGCTCGATCGTCCTCTTCGTGTTCTCGGTCGTCTCGATCGCGTTCCTCCTGCTGGGGGTCGGCTTCCTCACCACCCCGGTCGTCCTGACGGGCGTACGCAAGTACGCCGACGCGCACCGCGCGCGGGCCGAGGAATGGTCCGGCGTGCGGATCGCGGTGCCCTACCGCCCCTTCCCCACCGGGATGCGGCGCGGCCTCACCGGGCAGGTCGAGCGCTGCTCGCTGATGCTGAAGGACCCGGCGACCTGGCGCGACCTCCAGTGGCTCCTGGTGAACATGACCGCGGGCTTCGTCGTCGCGATCCTCGCGCCCGCGCTGCTGCTGTACATGCTGTACGGCTGGGTGCTCGCCCTCGGCGTGTGGGAGCCCATCCACAACGCGGGCGGCGGCGAGTGGTACGCCTGGATCCACGTCACCTCGCAGTCCACCGCGAACCAGGCGGCGGCGCTCGGGGTGGGCTTCTTCGTGCTCGGCGTGCTCGTCAACACCTCCCTCGTACGCTCCCACTTCCTCCTCGCCCGTGCGTTCCTCGCGCCGACCGCGGCCATGCGGGAGCGCCGACTGGCCGATCGCGTGGACCGGTTGACCGAGACGCGGCACGACGCCGTGGACAACTCCGCCGCCGAGCTGCGCCGCATCGAACGCGATCTGCACGACGGCGCGCAGGCCCGTCTGGTGGCCATGGGCATGGATCTCGGTACGGTCGAGGCGCTCATCGAGACCGACCCGGCCAAGGCCAAGCAGCTGCTCGCCAAGGCGCGGCACGACTCCGGTGAGGCGCTGACCGAGCTGCGCGACCTGGTGCGCGGCATCCACCCGCCGGTACTCGCCGAGCGCGGACTGGGGGACGCGGTGAAGGCTCTCGCCCTGCGGATGCCGGTCTCCACCGAGGTCGACGTGGAGCTGCCGGGCCGGGTCGAGGCGCCGGTCGAGTCGGCGGCGTACTTCGCGGTGAGCGAGTCGCTGACGAACGTGATCAAGCACGCGGGCGCCGACCGCATCTGGGTGGACGTGCACCACGCCGACGGCATGCTGCGCATCGCGGTCACCGACAACGGCAAGGGCGGCGCCGTTCTCGGGGCGGGCTCCGGGCTGAGCGGGATCGAACGCCGACTCGGTACATTCGACGGCGTACTGGCCGTCAGCAGCCCCGCGGGCGGTCCGACCATGGTGACCATGGAGATCCCTTGCGCGTTGTCCTAGCCGAAGACCTCTTCCTGCTGCGCGACGGTCTGGTGCGGATGCTGGAGGCATTCGACTTCGAGATCGCGGCGGCCGTGGAGAGCGGGCCCGAACTCAGCAAGGCCCTCGCGGAGTTGCGGCCGGATGTCGCGGTCGTCGACGTCCGGCTTCCGCCGTCCCACACGGACGAGGGCCTGCAATGCGCGCTGGCCGCCCGCCGCGCCCGGCCGGGGCTGCCCGTGCTCGTCCTCTCGCAGCACGTGGAGCAGTTGTACGCGCGCGAGCTGCTCGCCGACGGGACCGGGGGCGTGGGGTATCTCCTGAAGGACCGGGTCTTCGACGCCGCGCAGTTCGTCGACGCGGTCCGCCGGGTCGCGGCGGGCGGCACCGCGATGGACCCCCAGGTGATCCAGCAGCTGCTCTCGCGGCGCTCCAGCGACCAGCCGCTCGGCGCGCTCACCCCGCGCGAGCGGGAGGTGCTCGAACTCATGGCGCAGGGCCGGTCGAACGCGGCGATCGCGTCCCAGCTCGTGGTCACCGAGCGGGCGATCGCCAAGCACACGTCGAACATCTTCGGGAAGCTCGGCCTTCCGGTCTCCGACGACGACAATCGGCGCGTGCTCGCCGTGCTGGCCTATCTGGACCAGGGGCGCTGAACAAGCCGGGCCGCTGATGCGTATGTAGCCCCATGGGACGCACATCACGAAAACGATCAAAGCTCGCGCGGCGCCTGGTCGCCGTGTCAGCGGCTGTAGTCATGGGCGGCGGCGGTCTGATCGCCGTGAACGTCTACGCGAACGCCGGGGAGGGCGCCGACCAGCCCCCTCCGCAGGCGTCCGGCCTGCCTGTCTCGACCATCAGCTGCCCTGATGTGGCGAATCGCCTGTCGGATGTTCCCGAGGGCGCGCGCGGCGAGGTCGACGACCGGCTCGCGGAACTCGACAGTCAGATCACCCGGGCCTACGACAAGCTCGGCGCGGCGCGGGACAAGGAGTCCGTACTCGACCCGCTGGAGGAGCGGCGCCAGGGCACGCTCGGCGCGATCGCGGACGCCATGGACCAGGCGGGGCAACGGCCCGAGCGCCTCGACAGCATGGCGCCCTGCACCCTGCGCGCCGTCGACGCCCCCGCCCAGCAAGGCCAGCAGGGGCAGCAGGGCGAGCAAGGGCAGCAAGGCCAGCAGGGGCAACAAGGCCAGCAGGGCCAGGGTGGCAATGGCCCCCAGGCCAACGACTTCGTCGAGATCGAGTCCGTACAGCCCAACGTCAACCGCCCGGGCAACCGGCGCGGCGCCTCCCGGGGCACCTTCACCACGGAGTGCGGGCGCAACGAGAACGGCAAGTTCAATCCCGACAACGTCATCGTCGCGCCCGGCGTGAGCAATGGCGCTCACCATATGCACGATTACGTGGGCAACCAGGCGACGGACGCCTTCTCCGACGACAACGACCTCGCGAACGGCGGGACCAGCTGCCGCAACCAGGGCGACAAGTCGACGTACTACTGGCCCGTCCTGCGGCTTCAGAACGGCGAGAACGAGGCCGACGCCCAGGCGGACGGCGGCGGAAAGGACCAGAACGTCGGCGAGATCCAGACGCCGTCGTCGGTGACGCTGGAATTCGTCGGAAATCCGCGGAGCAAGGTCGTCGCGATGCCGCGTTTCCTGCGCATCATCACCGGTGACGCCAAGGCGTTCACGAATGGCGACGCCAACGCCAACGCCTCGTGGAGCTGCACCGGATTCGAGAACCGCCAGCTGAAGGACAAGTACCCGATCTGCCCCGAGGGCAGCAAGGTCGTGCGGAGGTTCGACTTCCAGAGCTGCTGGGACGGGCGGAACACCGACAGCGCCAACCACCGCACCCATGTCGCCTTCGCCGACCAGCGGACGGGCGCCTGTCCCCAGGGCTTCCGGGCCATCCCGCAGCTGGTGCAGCGCGTGGTGTACGACGTGCCGCCGGGGACCGGCTTCGCCGTCGACTCGTTCCCCGAGCAGCTGCACAAGCCCGTCACCGACCACGGCGACTTCATCAACGTCTTCGACAAGCGGCTGATGCGGCGCGTCGCGGACTGCATCAACTCGGGGCAGCGCTGCACCTGACGCCCGCGCCGGCCCCCGTCCCCCACCTCATCCCCCGCGGTGACCGTGGTGGCCCCCGCCGTGCTTCCCCGCGGCGTCCACCACGGTCCCGCCCAGCCGTTGCCGCAGCGCCGAGATGTCGGCGGGGCCACCGACCGCGACCCAGCTGCCGCCGACGAGGTACGTACCGCCGTAGTCGTCCGCCTCGTCGAGCCATTCGGCCTGGCCGCGGGCGTTTGTAAAGGTTACGAGAACGTAGCGCCGGGAACCGTTCTCACAGGTGGCCTGGCGCAGGTCGGCCGCGTCCGTCTGGATCTCGGCCCTGCACTTCGCCTTGGCCGCCAGCTGCTCCAGGCTGCCGCTCGCCGTGCTCGGTGTGCCGTCATCCCCCGAGCCGCACCCCACCATGGCGCCGCATCCCGCCATCGCGAGCAGGAGGCCCGCGCCCCTGCCCGAGAGCACACCCCGTACCGCACCCCGTAGCACGCTCCGTGCTGCCTTCATCGTCCCACCCGTCACTTCCGGCGAGCCGAACTCGCCTGTCTCGTATGCACCTTTGAGGAGAGTCGGCCGCGCGGCTACCGTGCGCCGCAGCCTTCACCTCAGGGGGTACACATGTCCGAACCGTCCCGACGTTCCGTACTCAACGCCGCCGGCGCCCTCGGGCTCGGCGCCGCCGCGGGCGGCATCCCGTTGTCGGCCCACGCCACCGAGGGGCTCGCGAAGGCCCCGGTCTTCGATACGGATTCCGCGCGCTCGGCACTCAACAGACTCCTTCCGCGTCACGCGGAGCAGTTCCGGCTCAGACTCCGCCCCGCACCCGGAGGCGAGGACCGCTTCCGGGTCACCGGGGCGACCGGGCGGATCGAGGTGTCCGGCACGACGCCGGGCGTGCTGCTCACCGGCGTCCACTGGTATCTGAAGTACGTCTGCGGCGCCCACATCACCTGGAACGGCGGCCAGTTGGACCTGCCGCGCAGGCTGCCCGCCCCCGCGCGGCCGCTGGAGCGGTCCACCTCGCTGCCGCACCGATTCGCCCTGAACGACACCAACGACGGGTACACCGCCCCGTACGCCGACTGGACGTACTGGGAGCGGATGATCGACGTACTCGCCCTGCACGGATGCAACGAAGTCCTGGTGGTGGCGGGAGCCGAGGCCGTCTATCACCGGGTCCTGAAGGAGTTCGGCTACTCCGACGCCGAGGCCAGGGCATGGCTGCCCGCGCCCTCGCACCAGCCGTGGTGGCTGCTCCAGAACCTCTCCGGGTACGGCGGACCCCTGAGCGAGCAACTCATCGCCGACCGCGTCGAGTTGGGGCGCAGGATCTGCGACCGGCTGCGCTCGCTCGGCATCGCACCCGTACTGCCCGGCTACTACGGTCACGTCCCCGACGGCTTCGTCGAGCGCAACGGCGGGGACGCCCGGGTGATCCCCCAGGGCATCTGGCACGGCTTCCAGCGCCCCGACTGGCTGGACCCGCGCACCACGGCCTTCGCGAAGGTCGCCGCCTCCTTCTACCGCCACCAGGAGCAACTCCTCGGCCCCGCCGACCTGTTCAAGATGGACCTGCTGCACGAGGGCGGCACCCCCGGTGACGTGCCCGTGCCCGCCGCCGCCCGGGGCGTGGAGACGGCCCTGCGCACCGCGCGGCCCGGCGCGACCTGGGTGATCCTCGGCTGGGAGGCCAATCCGCTGCCCGCGCTGCTCGATGCCGTCGACAAGAAGCGGATGCTGATCGTCGACGGCGTCTCGGACCGGTACACCGGCGTCACCGACCGCGAGAAGGACTGGGGCTCCACGCCCTACGCCTTCGGCACCATCCCCAACTTCGGCGGACGCACGACGATCGGCGCCCGCACCCACCTGTGGAACGAGAGGTTCTTCGCCTGGCGCGACAAGGCGGGCAGCGCGCTGGTGGGGACCGCCTTCATGCCCGAGGCCACCGACCGGGACCCGGCCGCCTTCGAGCTGTTCTCCGAACTGGCCTGGGTCAAGGGGCCTATGGACCGGTCCTCGTGGTTCTCCTCGTACGCGGACTTCCGCTACGGCGGGCGGGACCGGGACGCGCGCGCCGCCTGGCGGGCGCTGCACGACACCGCCTACCGGCACACCGCCGTGGAGCGCAGCGACCCCCACGACTCCCTGTTCGCCGCCCGCCCCGACCTCGCGGCGAACCGCGCCGCCGAGTACGCGCCGCGCGCCCTGACCTACGACCCGGCCCGCTTCGACGCCGCGCTCACCGGGCTGCTCGGCGTGGCGGGCGCGCTGCGGGGCAGCGCCGCCTACCGGTACGACCTGGTGGACATCGCCCGCCAGGCCCTCGCGCACCGCGGCCGCCAGCTCCTGCCGCAGCTGCGGGCCGCGTACCGGCGCAAGGACCAGGAGGCCTTCCGCGCCCTCTCGACGCTGTGGCTGCGGCTGATGCGGCTCTCGGACGAGGTCACCGGAGCCCACACCGCCTTCCTCCTCGGCCCCTGGATCGAGGCCGCCCGGCGGATGGGGACGACCGACGCCGAGCGCGCCGAGTTCGAGCGGACCGCCAAGGTGCTGATCACCGTGTGGGGCGGGCGCGCCACGGCCGACGGCGGCAGGCTCCACGAGTACGGCAACCGCGAGTGGCACGGGCTGATGAGCGACTTCTACGTGCCCCGTTGGCAGCGGTGGCTCGACGAGCTGGCGGACGCGCTGGCCGCGGGGCGCGAGCCGAGGCCGGTCGACTGGTTCGCCGTGGAGGAGCCCTGGACGCGGGAGCGCGAGGACTATCCGCTGCGGCCCGTCGGCGATCCGTACCGCGTCGCCTCACGGGTGCGCGGCGTCCTCGCGCGGGCGCCCTACCAGGGGTCCGTGGAGGTCACCGCCGAGCCGCCCGCCTTCCCGCCGGGCGGCCACGCGCGCGTGAGCGCCGCCTTCCGCAACGTCAACGGGCTGCGCGCCACCGGCCGCGTCGACTTCGCGTTGACCGGCATCGAGGCGGAGCCGACGGGACCGGTGTCCCTGCCGAGGGTGGGCCCCGGGGCCACGGGCAAGGTCACCTGGCGGGCCAGCGCGCCGGACACGCCCCTGGACCGGCCGCTGCGTCCACTGCCGTACGAGATCGCCGTGCGGTACGGGCCGGCGGGCGAGCGGCGGGTGCGGCACGTCCACGAAGGCACCCTGTTCGAGGCGGGGCCGGTGGGCGGTGACTGGCAGAGGTACTCGAACAACGCGGCCGTATTCGGGGAGTTGAACGGGCGGTACGCGATCGACGGGGGCGGGGCCGACCTGTGGAAGGGCACCGCCGAGTTCGGCACGCTCTACCGGGCGGGGGCGCTGCGCGACGGCGTCTCGGTGACGGTACGGGTCGACGCGCAGGCGCCCACGGGGCCCTGGGCGCGGGCGGGCATCATCGCCCGCGACGCGCTGGCCACGCCGGGCTCGCGGGGGTTCGTGAACCTCGCCGTCACCCCGGCCAACGGCGTCGTGCTCTCGTACGACAGCAATGGCGACGGCACGCTGGACACGTACAAGAGGATCACCGGTGTCAAGGCGCCTGTGCTGCTGCGTCTGGCGCGCGCCGGGGGCACGTTCACGGGCGCCTGTTCCACGGACGGCGGCGGCACCTGGCGGACGGTGGCGACGGTGACCGTGCCGGGCGCGGCCGCCGCACAGGACGTGGGGATGTTCATGAGCGCGACGAACGGGGGCGACGAGGGGCGCGGGACAGCCGAGTTCAGCGGATGGGCGGTGAGGTCGTAAAGGCGTGTCCGGTGGGGCACATGTGTGCGAAGGTGAGGTCATGAACACGGACTGGGAACAGCGGCTGGCCGAGGTCTGGAACTCCCTTGAGGCGTACGAGGAGGACCGCGCCGCGGAGTTCCGCGCGCTGATCGACGAGTTGGCCGCGGAGCTGCCCGAGGGCGACCCCGTCGGCCTCTTCGAACGGGCCGGCGCCTTCGACTCCACCGGGCACTCCGACCGCGCCGTGCCGCTGTACCAGGAAGCCCTGGAGCGCGGCCTCGGCGGCTACCGCAAGCAGCGCGCCGTCATCCAACTCGCCAGCTCGCTGCGGAACATGGGCCGCGCGGAGGAGGGCGTCGCCCTGCTCACACCGGAACTGGTCGGACCGCCGAGCGAGCTGGACGACGCCGTCCGGGCCGTTTTGGCGCTGTGCCTGGCGAACCTCGGCCGTGAGCGCGAGGGGCTCGCCCTGGTACTCGGCGCCCTCGCTCCCCATCTGCCCCGCTACCAGCGCTCGATGGCCCATTACGCCCGCGCCCTCGTGGAGCCCGTGCCCTCTTGAGGTGACCAACCGACGATTCGCTCGTTCTGCTGAACGTGTCGTCGAATGTGCAGTCTCAGCCTTCGCAGTCCCCGAGCGCCAGCGGCCCCGCCCCCGTCCTCGACGTGGAGCAGGCCGAGGCCGCCCTCGTCGAGCACTATCCGCGGCTCGTCCGGCTGGCCTATCTGGTGCTGCCACCGAGCCTCGGCCGCAACCGCCGGGTCCTGACCGCCCACGCCCTCACGCAGCGCGCCCTGCCGCGCGGCCGTACGTCGGGCGCCCCGGCCGCCATCCCCGCGCAGCAGGGCGGCGCACACCTGCGGGATCCCGGATACGCGTACGTACGTCTCCAGGTCCTGCGCGGCGCCCTGGACGCCGGGCTGCCGCTGACCTGGAAGGCCCTGCCCAGGCGGGCGCAGCTGCCCCCGCTGCTGCCCCAGGTCCGGGGTCTGCGGCTCTTCCCGCGTTCGGGCGGCGCCGACGAACTCGCCCTCGACCAGAGCCTGGCCAAGCTGCCGGGCGCCGCCCGCGCCGCCTACGTCCTGCGCGGCCTGGAGGGCCTCGACGACGTCGGGGTGCGCTCGGTGCTGACGGCCGCCGGGTGCGACGACCCGGACGACGCCCTCGAAGAGGCCGACGAGGTCGAGGCGCGCTACGCCCTGCTCGCCTCCCCCGAGTTCGACCCCTGCTCCCTCCAGGCCAGGCCGACCGACCTGATGCGGCGCAGGCAGCACATGAAGGCCGCCGCGGTCGCCGCCCTCGCCACGCTGGTGTGCGGGGCGCTCCTCGGGCTGCCCGGCGAGGGCTGGGGGCCCGACGGCGCCGCCGCTCCCCCGTACGCGCGCAACCCCGCCGCTCAAGCCGCGCTGGATCCGGGGCAGTTGACGGTGGCCACGGCAAGCGCGTGGAAACGTTCCGCCCGCACCGACTTCTCCGTGTGGCCCGCGCGCGGCAACCTCGTCGGCGACCGGGAGCTGCTGCGCCGCGCCCTCGCCGTCTGGGCCAGGCCCGGTGAGACCGTCCAGGTGTCGGCCACCCCCGGCACGCCCTCGGGGGCGCCCCCCGGGCCCGCACAGCTGCTCTTCGCGGGCGAGGTCGACGCCGCGCGCGTCGTTTTGTTCCACGACGGGCTGCGCATCGTGCGCTACGCCGAGCCGAAGGAGGGCACGAGCGGCGCCGCGCTGGACTTCGCGCGCGTGGACGGCGCGAGCGGCCCCGAGGCGAGCGCCGTCGTCGTCAACCGCGCGGACGGCAACATCCGCTATCTGACGGCGCCCTGGGTCAAGGCCGCCGCGGTCCGCGACCTGCTGAAGCCCGCGGGGAAGGCACTCCCCCTGCACCGCGACAAGGACGGCGTCACCGACCCGTTCGCCGGCCCCGCGCCGACCGGGCGGTGCACCTCCTGGAACGCGCTGCGGCTGCGCGACGCCACCGGTGTGGTGGGGACCTCGACCGACCTCGGCGAGCTGACTCCCGCCCGGCTGACCGCGGGCCGCCCCGAGGCGCCGCGCGAGGCCGGTCCCGCGGACTGGGCGAAGGCCGCCTGCTCCCTCGCGTCGGTGCGCTCCAACGGCGTGCGGTCCGTGAACGCCTGGGCGTACGCCCGGCAGACCCTCCCCGAGGCCAACGGCGCCGCCCAGTGGGTCTGCACGCGGGCCGAGACCTGGCGGGGCGGCGGCAGCCGGTCCTTCGCCCAGTTCGAGACGGCCGGCGAGCCCGCCGGGGCCGTGGCCGCCAAGGCCGAGGACACCACCGCGTGCGGCGCCCGCGACCCCAAGGTCCTCGCGGGCGTCCTGTGGAAGTCCCAGGGCGGCAACTGGTACCTCCTGGGCGCGGGCAGCAAGGACGTCGCGTCCCTCACCACGTCCGGCGGCGACCGGGTCCAGGGCAACGTCATCGCGGTCAGGACGGAGCGCACCGCACGCGCGCGCCTGAGCGGCACCCTGGCGGACGGCACGAAGGTGTCGACGCTGGGCTAGATTCCCTTCGCGCACCCCTGTACCACCCGGCCTACCCATCAGTACATTGACGCCATGTCTAACACGGCGTCCGAGCGAATACCGCTCAAGGCTCGCAACGTCTCCTTCTCCTGGGAGGACACCCCGCTCCACTGGCTCCCGGGCGACCCGTTCACCACGCACACCATCAACGTGCTGCATCTGCTGCTGCCCGCCGGGGAGCGCTGGTTCGTGCACGTCTACAAACAGGTCCTGCCGTACATCAAGGACGAGCGGCTGCGCGAGGACGTCATCGGGTTCATCGGCCAGGAGGCGACGCACGCGCAGGCACACGACGAGGTCCTGCCGCACCTCAAGGAGCGGGGCCTCGACCCGACGCCGTACACCGCGCAGGTCGACTGGCTCTTCGAGAAGCTGCTCGGGGACCGCACGCTGCCACCGGGCAGGGCGCGCCACTGGTGGCTGATGGAGCGCGTCGCGATGATCGCCGCCATCGAGCACTACACCGCCTTCCTCGGCAACTGGATCCTCAACGCCGAGGAGCTGGACCGCAGGGGCGCCGACCCGACCATGCTGGACCTGCTGCGCTGGCACGGCGCCGAGGAGGTCGAGCACCGGTCCGTGGCCTTCGAGCTGTTCCTGCACGTCGACGGCGGCTACCGGCGCCGCGCGCGGACCTGGGCGACCGCCTTCACCGCCCTGGTCTTCCTCTGGCAGCGCGGGACGCGGTTCTTCATGGCGAACGACCCTACGCTCGTCCACGGCAGGGCGAGCCTCAGGGACCTCCACCGCAGCGGGCGGGCGGGCACGCTGCCGACGACCGCCGACATGATCCGCTCCATTCCGCGCTATCTGAGCCGCGGCTACCACCCCGCCCAGGAGGGCAGCACCGAGCAGGCCCTGGCCTACCTCGCCTCCTCACCGGCCGCCACCGCGGCCGAGAAGGCCGCCGCCCACCGGTCGAACGGGGGCCTCTGACATGCCCCGCGTCCGCACCCTCGCCCTCGTCGCGGGCGGTGCCGTGCTCGCCCGGCGGGCCCTGCGCCGCCGCGTCGCGTCCTCCCCGCTGTGGCCGCTGCCCGCCCTGGAGGAGCCGGTCTCGGGGCGGCCGCGCTCCCGGGCGCTGCGGCTGCGCGTCGCACGGCACGAGCGGGTCGCCGAAGGGGTCGTCCAACTCCGTCTGGAGGGCACGGGCCTGCCGCCATGGACGCCGGGCGCCCACCTCGACCTGGTCCTCCCCTCGGGGCTCGTACGGCAGTACTCGCTCTGCGGCGACCCCGCGGACTCCTCCTCGTACACCGTCGCGACCCGGCTGATCAGCGCCGCGCAGGGCGGCAGGGGCGGCTCGCGCGAGGTGCACGAGCTGCGCGAGGGCACCGAGGTCGAGGTGCGGGGGCCGCGCAACCGCTTCCCGCTCGCCACCGCCCCGTCGTACGCCTTCGTGGCCGGGGGTATCGGGATCACCCCGATCCTGCCGATGCTGCGGGCCGTCGAGGCCTCGGGGGCGCCGTGGCGGCTGCTGTACGGAGGGCGTTCGCGCGCCACGATGCCGTTCCTCGACGAGGTCGAGAAGCTCGGCGCGGGGCGCGCGGGACGGGTCACCGTCGCCGCCGAGGACGCGGACGGGCTGCCGGACGTGGCGGCTTTCCTCGGCGGGGCGGCCGAGGGCGCCGCCGTCCACGTATGCGGGCCGGAAGGACTGATGGAGGCGGTCACCGCCGCGCTGCCCGCCGGGTGTTCGCTGCATCTGGAGCGGTTCTCGCCCCGCCTCTCCACCGAGGGCGACGCCGCCTTCGAGGTCGAGCTGCGGCGCAGCGGGCGCACGGTGGCGGTCGCCGCGGACAGCACGGTGCTCGCCGCGGTCCGCGCCGAGCTGCCGGACACGGCGTACTCCTGCGAGCAGGGTTTCTGCGGAACGTGCCAACAGCGCGTCCTGGAAGGGGAGATCGACCACCGGGACGAGTTGCTCACGGACGACGAGCGGGCCGCCTCCATGCTCATCTGCGTCTCGCGGGCGCGCGGCGAGCGGCTGGTGCTCGATCTGTGAAGTCCCGTGGCGCACCGGCCCGTCGAGAGGCCGGTTCTGCTCGGTAAGGTGTTCGTATGACAACCGGGGTGCGCCGCAGGATGGGCGTCGAGGAGCGTCGGCAGCAGTTGATCGGGGTCGCGCTCGACCTCTTCAGCCACCGCTCGCCCGACGACGTCTCCATCGATGAGATAGCAGCGGCCGCGGGCATCTCGCGCCCGCTGGTCTACCACTACTTCCCCGGCAAACTCAGCCTGTACGAGGCGGCGTTGCGGCGAGCGGCGGAGGACCTCGCCGAGCGGTTCGTGGAGCCGCGCGAGGGGCCGCTCGGGACCCGGCTGCTGCGGGTGATGGGCCGCTTCCTGTCCTTCGTCGACGAGCACGGGCCCGGTTTCTCCGCGCTGATGCGGGGTGGCCCCGCGGTCTCCGCGGGCGGCGCGTGCGCGGTGGACACGGCGTCGGCCTCGGCGACGAACGCGCTGATCGACTCGGTGCGGCAGGCGGCGTACGACCAGATCCTCGCGCATCTGGGGGTCACCGAACCGCCGGCGCGGCTGGAGCTGGTGGTGCGGTCGTGGATCTCCCTCGCCGAGACCACGGCGCTGCTCTGGCTGGACGGGCGCCGCATCCCGCGCGCGGAGCTGGAGCTGCAACTGGTGCACGACTTCGCGGCGCTGACCGCGGTGAGCGCCGCCTACGACGAGGAGATGGCGGAGCTGCTGCGCGGCATCCTGGCCACGGAGCCGGCCGACGGCCCGTTCGCCGAGCTGATCGGCCGGCTGATGGAGCTGGCGCGGTGAGGGCCTCGTTGACCGTGCGCGGTGCGCGCGAGGGCGACGTGGCGGCCCTCACCGGCCTCTACGACGGCGCGGCCCGCTGGATGCGGGAGCGCGGCATCGACCAGTGGAAGCCGGGCGGCAAGGACGAGCGGCACTTCCGGCGGCTGATCACCTCGGGCGTGGAGGAGGTGTGGCTCGCCCAGGAAGGGGGCGAGGTCGTCGGGGCGTACGAGATCTGGTGGGACGACGAGGCGGCCTGGGGCGTGACCGAGCCGGTCGCGGGCTATGTGCACCGGCTGATGACGCGGCGCGGGGCGCGGCCGGGAACGGGTCGGGCGATGCTCGCGCGGGCCGAGCGGCGCATCGCCGAGGCGGGCCGCGAGCTGGCCCGTCTGGACTGCGTTTCGGCCAATGTGCGGCTGCGCGTCTACTACGAGAACGCCGGGTACAGGGTCGTCGGGGAGCTGCCGACGAAGGTCGCCGCGGACGGGAGCACGTACGGCGTGACCCTTCTGGAGAAGCGGCTCACCGGGGCGGACAGGCCCTAGCGGTTTCCCGTCAGGCCGAGGACGAGGAGTGCGATGTCGTCGTCCCTGTCGTGGCCGAAGCAGGCGAGCAGGGTGTCGCAGAGGGCCGTGACGCTCCGCGGCGCGTTGGCGGCGGCGGTGCGCAGCTGTTCCATGGAGACCGCGAGGTCGACGCCGCGGGTCTCGATGAGGCCGTCGGTGACCATGAGGAGCCGGTCGGTGGGGCGCAGCAGCACTTCGGTGGGCTCGGGTCTGTCGAGGCCGAGGCCGAGCAGTGGGCCGCACGCCTCCAGGTAGGTGGCGTCGCCCGAGTCGCTGACGATGAGCGGCGGGATGTGCCCGGCGTTCGAGACGCGGGTGCGTCCGGTGGCGGGGTCGACGACCGCCAGGCAGAGGGTGGCCGTCACGTCGGGGTGGTAGCGCTGGAGCATCTTGTCGAGGCGGTGGGCGAGCACCCGGGGGTCGGATTCGTCGACGCAGTAGGCGCGCAGGGCGTGCCGGACCTCGACCATCACGGTGGCGGCGCCGAGGGAGTGGCCGACGACGTCGCCGATGGCGGTGAGGACGCCCGCGGAGGTGGGCAGCGCGGCGTAGAAGTCGCCGCCGATCTCCGTGTCGCTGGAGGCGGGTTCGTAGCGCACGACGACTTCGGTGCCGGGCACCTGGGGCACGTGCGCGGGCAGGAAGCTGCGCTGGAGGGTGAGGGCGATGTGACGTTCCATCTCGTACATGAGCAGGCGTTCGGCGGCCAGCGCGGTGGCGTGGGCGAGCCGCCCCACGAGCCGTCCGGTGTCCGGGGAGTTCCCTCGGGCGTACGAGGGCGTGGCGAGGCAGACGGGTGCGGAGCCCTCGCGGCTGCGGGCCAGGGCGAGCCGGGCGCCCTCGGGGCCTCCGGTGCCGCTGGACGGCTCGGGCTGGAAGAAGCCGGGCGGCCACAGCGGGGCGGGTGCGAAGGTGCTGCGCACGCCGACGTGGCCCGACATGATGCGCAGGACGAGGCGTGCCACGGCTTCGTGCGCGCCGTCGTCGGGCAGGGAGGCGCTCGCCCTGCGCCGGGACAGGCCGCGGTGCATCGCGCCGTCGTCACCGAGGATGAACGCGGCGGCGGGGCCGTGGGTGAGGCGGTCGGTGCCCGCGGCGGCGGCGTCGGCCAGCTCGCGCGGGCAGCGGGCGGACTGCACGTCGAGGATGGTCTCGGCGAGCCGTGTCAGATGCCCGGCCTGCGCTTCGGCGTCGCTGCGGTGGCGGGCGCCGCGGGCGACGGCCCGGACGACGGCCTGGATCTCCTCCGGTTCCGCGGGCACCGTCAGATAGGCCTCGCCGCCCGCGTCGAGGCCGCGGCACCGGTCGGCGGGGGCGACGCGGGCCGCCGAGAAGTGCACGACGGGTACGAGGGCGGTCCGGGGTGACTCCTTGAGGCGGCGGCACAGCTCGAAGCCGCTCATGTCGGGCAGGCCCACGTCGATGAGCGCCACGTCGGGCAGGTCGCCCGCGCGGTGGCGCGCGTCGAGTTCGACGAGGGCCTCGCCCGCGCTGGCGGCAAGGATGACGCGATGGCCGTCCCGGCGCAGGACAGCGCCCAGCGCGTATCGACTGGCGGCCGTGTCGTCGACCACCAGGATCGTGGTGTCTGCCTTGCCGTTGGCGCTCAAGCGGGCCCCTCAGGGGCATGTCGATGGGGCAGGCCTCCCGCGGGCCTGCCCGACCAAGTTAGCGCTCTAACGCGCGCTTCGGGAGAAGACCGCGACGGTCCGACCGGGAACGGTGAAGATCCCGGAACTCGGCTCATAGGTAGCGGATTTCACGCTACGATCTGCGCCTTTCGCCTGAATGGGGTGCAGTCGGTACGTGCTTCCCGCCGCGTCCCGGACCCGCTGCTCGCGGGTCTCGGGGGTGGCGTTGAAGACGACGACGAGGTCGCCGGCGCGCAGGGTGATGACGCCGGGCGTCTCGGCGCGGCCCGACAGGGGGAAGGAGATTGTCCGCTGCACCTGGTCGGCGGTGCGCTGCCCGAACGCCGGTTCGGTCGTACGGATCCTCAGCAGATCCCGGTACGCCGCCGAGGCCGCCTCGATGTCGCGGCAGCCGACGCCGACGGACGTCAGCAGGGGCTTTCCGTAGGGCCACTTGGACTTGTTGTCGGCGGCCGGGGGCAGGCCGCGCCCGAAGCCGTTGCCGTCGCGGCAGTCCCAGTGCAGGGCGTTGAACCAGTCGCCGCTGTCGTAGGAGTTGCGGTCCAGGGACTTGGAGCGCAGCCGGTCGGTGCCCGCCTGGGAGAGGGCGGGGCCCTGGGAGAGCGCGGCGGTCGCCATCGCCAGGACCTGCATGCGCGAACGGTCGGCGGGGGTGGTGGACGGGGGCAGTTTGAAGGCGAGGGCGTCGAAGAGGGTTTCGTTGTCGTGCGCGTCGGCGTAGGCGAGGGCGTCGCCGGGGGCGGCCGCGTATCCGGCGGGCGCGCCGTTGTAGTCGACCTGGGAGCCCTTGACCTCGCGGCCCGCGGAGTCGGTGAAGGTGTAGTCGGCGAGGTTGCCGGTCAGGCCGACCTTGATCAGGTCCTGGTAGTGCAGGAGCCGGGCCCTCTGCTCGGCCGGGGTGCCGTTGGCCTTCGAGGAGTTGGGGTCGGTGTACAGGCCGCTGGCGAAGCCCTGGACGCCGGGGTCGTCGTCGAAGGGGCCGCCGCCGCGCACCGCGTCGCGGGCGCGGTCGGAGAAGGTGGCGATGCCGGTACCGGCCATGTTCTTCTGGGTGGCCTGGACGAAGCGGGCGTCGTCGGCGGCCTCGCCGAAGTTCCAGCCCTCGCCGTAGAGGATGATCCGCTTGCCGTCGACGCCGTCCTTCTCCAGCGTGAGCGCGTCCAGGGCCTCGCGGACGGCGAGGATGTTGGCCTTGGGGTGGTGGCCCATCAGGTCGAAGCGGAAGCCGTCGACCTTGTACTGCCGGGCCCAGGTGACCAGGGAGTCGACGACGAGCTTGCCCATCATGGCGTTCTCGGGCGCGGTGTTCGCGCAGCAGGTGGAGGTCGCGACGGTGCCGTCGGCGAGGAGGCGGTGGTAGTAGCCGGGCACGATTTTGTCGAGTACGGACTTGGGGTCCTGGCCGCTCGCCGCCGTGTGGTTGTAGACGACGTCCATGACGACGCGCAGCCCGTCGCGGTTGAGCGCCTGGACCATCTCGCGGAACTCGACGGTGCGCCGCGTCCCGTCGGGGTCGGTGGCGTACGACCCCTCGGGCACCGTGTAGTGGAAGGGGTCGTAGCCCCAGTTGTAGGCGTCGTCGGCGGCGACGGCGGCCACGCACTCCTGCTGCCTCTCGGAGTCGGCGGCGAAGGAGGCGAGATCGCAGTCGGGGCGCTTCTGGTCCGCCGCCCGCTCGGGGATGGTCGCGATGTCGAAGGCGGGGAGGAGATGGACGTACGACGTGCCGGCCCTCGCCAGCTTCCTCAGGTGCCGTGAGCCCTTGCTGCGGGTGTCGGTGAAGGCGCGGTAGGTGCCGCGGTGGCGGGCCTTCGCGGTGCGGTCGGTGGCGGAGAAGTCCCGGATGTGCAGTTCCTGGATCTGCGCGTTCCGCAGCGGCACGGCCTTCGGCTTCTTCAGGGACGCCCAGCCCTTGGGGGCGAGCGGCTCGGCGTCGAGGTCGACCGCGACGCTGCGGGTGGAGTCGGCGGTCAGGGCGAGCGAGTAGGGGTCGGTGACCTTGTTGGTGACGACCGCGCGGGCGCTCGGGGACCAGACCTTGACGGCGAAGCGGTAGTGCTCGCCGCTCCAGCGGCCGGGTCCGGTGGCGGACCAGACGCCGCTCGCGCCGTCGCGCCGCATCGGCAGGTGCTTGCCGCCGAGTTCGAGGGCGACGGACTGGGCGGTGGGGGCCCACACGGACAGGGTGACCTTGCCCTTGCGGAAGACGGGGCCGAGCGCGGCCTTCGTGGCGCGGGCGGCGTAGAGGTCGTCGAGGACGCCCTGGGTCTGGACGCCGGTGGCGGCGGTGAGGGTGCCGTCGGGCTCGTGCCGGGTGAGGATCACCTGGCCGGTGAGGTCCTCGGCGGTGTGCTCGCGGTCGCGGGGGGCGACTTCGTAGGCCGCGTACCGCGCTAGGTGCGGGAACTTGGCACGCTGGGCGGCGGTAAGGCCGCCGGGGATCTTGCGGAGGGCCGACTCCCGTCCGGTGCCGGTGAGTTCGCCGTCCTCGACGGCGAGCTTCCCGTGCCGGTCGGAGACGAGCCGGGTGGTGGCGCCCGCGGCCCCGCCGTCGTCCTTGACGGCGACGGTGGTGCGGTCGATCCACTGGGCCGTCGACTTCGTCAGGTCGAGGGGGCCGGGGTCGGGGGGCGGCGGTGCCGCCCCGGCCGGTATCGCGGTGCAGAGGGCCGCGACGAGCGCGAGGACGGTGCCGGTTACCGTGCGGTGCCTGAGCTGGGCCATGACCGGGGAAGGTACCCGGGAGACACCCTTGCAGCAAGAGTTTGCAAGGAGCGACTCGGGGGCTTCCCGCAGAGGCCCTCGTGGTACGCGGTTGGCGCCCTGCGGCGCGATCGCGTCTGCCCGCTGCCGCGAAATGACGGGTGCGGCCCGTATTGGGCCGGTCGCGCAGTTCCCCGCGCCCCTTACGGGGCCACAAAGTGATTGCAAGCTCTTCCGCAAAGCCTTGCAAGGCTGTTAACTTCCTGCCAGCCCGGCAGCCGTCGATGGGACGGACGGCCCAGCGGGTCCATCCCTCAGGAGTTCACTATGCGACGTGGCATATCGATCGCCGCCGCGGTCTGCGCCCTTGCGCTCACCGCCACCGCCTGCGGCAGCGACGACGACGAAGGCTCGAACGGCAAGGCGAAGGACGCCAAGGACATCTCGGGCTCCCTCACCTACTGGGACACCTCGGACGCCACGACCGAGGCGCCGGTCTACAAGAAGCTGATCGCCGACTTCGAGGACAAGTACCCGAAGATCGACGTCAACTACGAGAACATCGAGTTCGCGTCCATCGAGCAGAAGTTCAAGTCGGCCGCGAAGACCGGCAAGGGCGCCCCCGACGTGATGCGCGCCGACGTCGGCCTCATCCCCGAGTACGCCTCGCTGCACTACATCGCCCCGCTGGACGGCACCCTCGCCCTCAAGGGCGGCACGGAGGACTTCACCGAGGGCCCGCTGAACACCACGAAGTACCAGGGCAAGACGTACGGCGTCCCGTCGGTCACCGACACCCTCGCGATCCTCTACAACAAGAAGCTCTTCAAGAAGGCGGGCATCGAGAAGGCGCCCACCACCTGGGACGAGTTCATCGAGACGTCGAAGGCCATCAAGAAGAAGACCGGCGTCGAGGGCACCTACCTCAACCCCGACTCCTACTTCCTGCTGCCCTTCCTCTACGGCGAGGGCACCGACCTCGCCGACACGAGGACGAAGAAGATCACGATCAACTCGCCGGAGGCCGTCAAGGCCGTCACCACGGCGAAGAAGGTCTACGACCAGGCGTCCGCGAAGGTCGACTTCGCCAACGCCTACGACAACATGCAGACCTCGTTCAAGAACGGCGAGGTCGCCATGCTCATCCAGGGCCCCTGGTCGGTCACCGACGACCTGTCGGGCAAGGCCTTCAAGGGCGACGAGGACAACCTCGGCTTCGCGCCGGTCCCGGCCGGCTCCACCGGCAAGCCGCAGGCCCCCACCGGCGGCCACGACCTCACCGTCTACCAGGGCTCGAAGAACCTGGACGCCGCCTACCTCTTCACGCAGTTCATGACCTCGTCGAAGAGCCAGCAGAAGATCGCCACCGAGACCGCGACGCTGCCGACCCGCGAGTCCGCGTACACCCCCGAGGTGACCAAGGACGCCCGCATCAAGGGCTTCCACCCGATCATGAAGACCGCGCGGCCGCGCGTGGCACTCCCCCAGGTCGGCAGCCTCTTCACCCCGCTGGTGCAGCAGTACACCAAGATCCTCCAGGGTGACGTCTCCGTGAAGTCCGGCCTCGACGCCGCCGCCAAGGACTTCAAGAAGCTGCTCCCCGGCTACACCATCAGCAGCTGAGGCAGGCACAGTTGATCACCGCGCTTCGCCATTCCTGGCAGAAGTACTGGTACGCGTGGGCGATGGTGGCTCCGGTCGTCATCGTCCTGGCCGTACTGGTCCTGTATCCGCTGGGCTACGGCTTCTACCTCTCGCTCACCAACGCCAACGAGGCGAACGTGGCGCGGGACATCGGGGCCTTCCACGCCCCCGCGACGTACGAGATGGTCGGGCTCGACAACTACTGGTCGATCCTCTCGGGCGCGGACGGCGACTTCTATCCGCGCCTGACCTGGACGATCGTATGGACGGTGTCCTGCGTCGCCCTGCACATCGCGATCGGCATGGGCCTCGCGCTCCTGCTCAACCGCAAGATGCGCGCCAAGCTGCTCTACCGCGCCCTGCTCATCCTGCCGTGGGCGGTCCCCGCCTTCGTCGGCGTCTTCGCCTGGCGCCTGATGCTCAACTCGCAGTACGGCGTCTTCAACGAGATGATCACGGCCGTCGGCCTGCCCGCCCAGAACTGGCTGGCGACGCCGTTCGCACAGAAGGTCGCCGTGATCATGGTGAACGTCTGGATCGGCGTCCCCTTCAACATGGTGGCGCTCCTCGGCGGACTCCAGTCCATCCCCAAGGAGCTGTACGAGGCCTCGGAGATGGACGGCGCCTCCCCCTGGCAGCGCTTCGTGAACGTCACGCTGCCCGGCCTGCGCCCGGTCACCAACACCGTGGTGCTGCTCGGCTGCATCTGGACGTTCAACATGTTCGCGGTGATCTATCTGCTGCTCGGCCAGAACACCACCGGCGAGGCGGACATCCTCGTGACCTTCGCCTTCCGCAAGGCGTTCACCGGAGTGTCCGACTACTCCGGCGCAGCCACCTACGGAATCGTGATCCTCGCCCTCCTCCTCGCCTTCTCGACCTTCTACCGCCGCCGCCAGCTCAAGACCGAGCAGGCCTGAGGGGGCCCGTCACCATGACCTCAGCAACCACCCACTCCCCGGCCACCACCGGGGCCCTCGCCAAGATCCCGGCACGGCCGCGCGCGAAGAAGGTCCGGGGCCGCGAGGAGCGCTCGACGCTCGCCTCCGTCGCGCTGCACGGCACGCTGATCCTGGCGAGCCTGGTCGCCTCGTTCCCCGTCGTGTGGATCGTCTTCATCTCGCTCGGCCCGAAGACGGCCTGGCAGAGCCCGGGCGAGGTGCTCGGCAACCTGAGCCTCGACAACTACACCAAGGTCCTCACCGACACCGACTTCCCGCAGTGGTTCGGCGCCTCGGTGATCGTCGCGGGCGGCACCACCCTGCTCGGCGTCTTCCTCGCGGCGACCGCGGGCTACGCGGTCTCCCGGATGCGGTTCCCCGGCCACCGGCAGCTGATGTGGTCCTTCCTGGTCACCCAGATGTTCCCGATGGCCGTCCTGATCGTGCCGCTCTACGAACTCCTGGCCCGCTTCGACCTGATCGACAACTACCTGGGGCTCATCCTCACGTACGCGACGACCGCGGTCCCCTTCTGCGCCTGGATGATGAAGGGCTACTTCGACACCATCCCGCACGAGATCGACGAGGCGGGCCGCGTCGACGGCCTCACCCCCTTCGGTACCTTCTGGCGGCTCATCGTGCCGCTCGCCAAGCCGGGCCTCGCGGTGACGGCGTTCTACAGCTTCCTCACCGCGTGGGGGGAAGTGGCCTACGCCTCCCAGTTCATGGGTGCCGACCATTACACCCTCGCCGTCGGAATCCGTACCTTCGCCACCGAATCCCGCGCGGACTGGGCCATGATGACCGCCGCCTCGGTGATCATCCTGGTCCCGGCGACGCTCGTCTTCCTTCTGGTCCAGCGCAATCTGGTGTCGGGCCTGACGGCCGGCGGCACCAAGTCCTGACCCGCCACCACCCCGGCCACTCCCCGCACTCCTAAGGGACTTCATGACCCAGCACGTCACCGCCGCGCTCGCCCCCACCGACTCCGCGCCCACCCGGGAGTGGTGGCGGGACGCGGTCATCTACCAGGTCTACCCGCGCAGCTTCGCCGACGGGAACGGCGACGGCATGGGCGATCTGCCCGGCATCACGGCCCGTCTGCCGCACCTGCGCGACCTGGGCGTGGACGCCGTCTGGCTCTCCCCCTTCTACGCCTCCCCGCAGGCCGACGCCGGCTACGACGTGGCGGACTACCGCGCCGTGGACCCCATGTTCGGCACCCTCACCGACGCCGACGACCTCGTACGCGAAGCGCACTCGCTGGGTCTGCGCGTCATCGTCGACGTGGTGCCCAACCACTGCTCCGACCAGCACGAGTGGTTCAAGCAGGCGCTGCGCGAGGGCCCCGGATCGCCGCTGCGCGACCGCTTCCACTTCCGGCCCGGAAAGGGCACCGAGGGCGAACTGCCGCCCAACGACTGGGAGTCCATCTTCGGCGGCCCCGCCTGGACCCGGGTCGAGGACGGCTCCTGGTACCTCCACCTCTTCGCGCCCGAGCAGCCCGACTTCAACTGGGACCACCCGGCCGTCAAGGACGAGTTCCGCTCCATCCTGCGCTTCTGGCTCGACCTCGGCATCGACGGCTTCCGCATCGATGTGGCACACGGCCTGGTCAAGGCGGCGGGGCTGCCGGACATCGGCCACGAGGAGCAGGTCAAGCTGCTCGGCAGCCAGGCCGTGCCCTACTTCGACCAGGACGGCGTGCACGAGATCTACCGCGACTGGCGCAAGATCCTCGACGAGTACACCCGCGAGGACGGCACCGAGCGCATCGCCGTCGCCGAGGCGTGGACCCCGACCGTCGAGCGCAGCGCCCTGTACCTGCGCCCCGACGAGTTGCACCAGGCCTTCAACTTCGAGTACCTGACCACCGACTGGGACGCCGAGGCGCTGCGCGGCGTCATCGACCGCTCGCTGGCCGCCATGAACTCCGTGGACGCCCCGGCCACCTGGGTGCTCTCCAACCACGACGTCGTACGCCACTCGACCCGCTTCGCCGACGGTGACGAGGCCCGCGGGCTGCGCCGGGCGCGGGCGGCCACGCTGCTGATGCTGGCGCTGCCCGGCTCCGCGTACCTCTACCAGGGCGAGGAGCTGGGCCTGCCCGAGGTCACCGACCTGCCGGACGAGGTGCGCCAGGATCCGGCGTTCTTCCGCTCCACCGGGCAGGACGGCACGCGCGACGGCTGCCGGGTGCCGCTGCCCTGGTCCGGGGAGCGGGCGCCGTTCGGCTTCGGCCCGGCCGAGGGCGGCCCGAGCTGGCTGCCGCAACCGGAGGCCTGGAAGGGCCTGACGGTCCAGGCGCAGACCGGTGACCCGACCTCGACGCTGGAGTTCTACCGCACCGCGCTCGCCGTGCGCCGCGAGCACCCGGCGCTCGGCGCGGGCCGCGGCGTCGAGTGGCTGGAC
Source organism: Streptomyces sp. NRRL S-920 (assembly GCF_000717945.1). Lineage (NCBI taxonomy): Bacteria > Bacillati > Actinomycetota > Actinomycetes > Kitasatosporales > Streptomycetaceae > Streptomyces > Streptomyces sp. NRRL S-920. The sequence continues at coordinate 14,729 of NZ_JODF01000030.1, read as the reverse complement.
TCCCCCGAGGGCGTGCTGGCGTTCCGCCGGGTCAGCGCGGCGGGCACCTTCGTGTGCACCGTGAACCTCACTTCCGCGCCCGCCACCCTCCCCACCCCCGGCACCCTGCTCCTCGCGAGCGCGGAGGTCGCCCCGGGCGATGGCGAGACCGTACTGCCGGCCGATTCAACGGTCTGGTGGGCAGCCTGAGATGCGACCGGTACAGTCCAATCCTGTGACCGCACGGCTAGCCGACATCGCAGCCCAGGCGGGGGTCAGCGAAGCGACAGTAAGCCGCGTGCTCAACGGCAAGCCGGGCGTCGCCGCGGCCACCCGCCAATCGGTGCTCGCCGCGCTCGACGTGCTCGGCTACGAGCGCCCGGTACGGCTGCGCCGGCACAGCGCGGGCCTGGTGGGGCTGATCACGCCGGAGCTGGAGAACCCGATATTCCCCGCGCTCGCGCAGGTCATCGGGCAGGCCCTGACCCGGCAGGGGTACACACCGGTCCTCGCCACCCAGACCCCGGGGGGCTCCACCGAGGACGAGCTGACCGAGATGCTGGTGGACCGCGGGGTCGCCGGGATCATCTTCGTCTCGGGCCTGCACGCGGACACCTCGGCCGACATGCAGCGCTACGAACAGCTGCGGGCCCAGGGCGTGCCGTTCGTCCTGGTGGACGGCTTCTCGCCGAAGGTGCGGGCGCCGTTCATCTCGCCGGACGACCGCGCGGCGATGCGCCTCGCGGTCACGCACCTGGTCTCCCTCGGCCATACGCGCATCGGGCTGGCCCTCGGCCCCAAGCGGTTCGTGCCCGTGCAGCGGAAGATCGAGGGTTTCGTCCGTACGATGCAGGACCGGTTCGGCCTCTCGCCCGAGGAGATCGAGGCGGATCTCGTCCAGCACTCCCTCTACACCCTGGAGGGCGGCCAGGCCGCCGCGGCGGCGCTGATGGACCGCGGCTGCACGGCGATAGCGTGCGCCAGCGACATGATGGCGCTCGGGGCGATACGGGCGGCCCGCCAGCGCGGCCTGGAGGTGCCGGACGACGTCTCGGTGGTCGGCTTCGACGACTCCCCGCTGATCGCCTTCACCGACCCGCCCCTGACCACGGTCCGCAAGCCGGTGCCCGCGATGGGTCAGGCGGCGGTGCGCACCCTCCTGGAGGAGATCGGCGGGACCCCCGCCCCGCAGAGCGAATTCGTCTTCATGCCGGAGCTGGTGGTTCGCGGTTCAACCGCCTCGGCGCCCAGACGCCCCTAGGGGAACGTCCGTATCGCGGACTCGTCCTTCCGGTGTAGAGAATGCGGTCCGGACCCGACCAGGGGATGATCGGTCGGGGGCGGGGATCTGGCAGACTCTGTGCCTATGGGTGAGACGATCGTGACGACACTTGAGGGCCGGCAGGCCCCCGCTGATTCACCCATCGCGGACGAGGAAGACGTCCGCAGTGGGCGCGATCCGCTGCGTCGTCTGCGCCTCCCCCGCCGTGTCCCCCGCCGTCCGCGGCTGTGGTTCGAGATCCTCCTGATCGCGGTCAGTTACTGGACGTACTCGCTGATCCGCAACGCCGTGCCGGAGCAGAAGGCGCAGGCCCTGCGCAACGCCGACTGGATCTGGCGCGTCGAGCACGACCTCGGGATCGCCGTCGAGAAGAGCGTCAACCACGCCGTGGACTCGGTGACATGGCTCATCGTCGGCATGAACTACTACTACGCGACGCTGCACTTCGTGGTGACGCTCGGCGTCCTCGTCTGGCTGTTCCGGTGGCATCCGGGGCGGTACGCGGCCACGCGCCTCGTCCTCTTCGCGACGACCGGGGTGGCCCTGGTCGGCTACTACCTGTATCCACTGGCGCCGCCCCGCCTGATGAACGGCACGACCTTCATCGACACGGTCCTGGTCCACCACACATGGGGCTCGATGGCCTCCGGTGACCTGAAGAACATGTCGAACCAGTACGCGGCGATGCCGTCGATGCACATCGGCTGGTCCCTGTGGTGCGGCCTGACGATCTTCGCCCTGGCCTCGGTGCCGTGGGCCAAGGTGCTCGGTCTGCTCTACCCCGTGACGACGCTCGTGGTGATCGTCGCGACGGCCAACCACTTCTGGCTGGACGCGGTCGGCGGCATGATCTGCCTGGCCTTCGGCTTCGCGGTGGCCCGGCTCTGGTACGGGGCGCGGCCGTACGCGCTGCCGCGCGAGGTGGCGGCGGCCCGCAGGACTCCCGGGGCCTACGCCCCGTAGAACCGCTCCTCCACCACCGCCCGCGCCCTGCGCGTGATCCGGCGGTAGTCGTCCAGCATGTCGCCGACGTGCCCCGCGTCGTAGCCCAGGTACCGCCCCACCGCGGCCAGCTCCCGTCCCCCGGAGGGGAACGTGTCGCCCGCCCGGCCGCGTACCAGCATCACCGCGTTGCGCACGCGCGTCGCGAGGACCCACGCCTCGTCGAGGATCGCCGCGTCCTGGGCCGGGACCAGGCCCGCCGCGCAGGCCGCCGCGAGGGCCTCGCGGGTGCGGGTCGTGCGCAGGCCCGGTTCGGCCCAGCCGTGCTCCAGCTGGAGGAGCTGAACGGTCCACTCGACGTCGGACAGCCCGCCGCGGCCCAGCTTGGCGTGCAGGGTGGGGTCGGCGCCGCGCGGCATCCGCTCCGCCTCCATACGGGCCTTGAGGCGGCGGATCTCACGGATCGCGTCGTCGCCGAGGCCCTCGGCGGGGTAGCGCAGGGGGTCCACCAGGTCGATGAAGGCGCGGCCCAGTTCCTCGTCGCCCGCGACCGGCTCGGCGCGCAGCAGCGCCTGGGACTCCCAGACCAGGGACCAGCGGCGGTAGTAGGCCCCGTACGACCCGAGGGTGCGCACCAGCGGGCCGCTCCTGCCCTCCGGGCGCAGGTCCGCGTCGATGGCCAGCGGCGGGTCGGCGGAGGGGAGTTGGAGGAGGCGCCGCATCTCCGCGACCACCTTCGCCGCGGCCTTCGCCGCCTCCTGCTCGTCGGCGCCCTCGCGGGGCTCGTGGACGAACAGGACGTCCGCGTCCGAGCCGTAGGCCAGCTCGTGGCCGCCGAAGCGGCCCATGCCGATGACGGCGAAGCGGGTCGGCAGCGTGTCGCCCCAGCCGTCGCGGACGACCGCGCGCAGGGTGCCCGCGATCGTGGCGGCGGTGAGGTCGGAGATCGCGTCGCCCACCCGGTCCACCAGCGCGCCCGGGTCGGCCTCGGCGGGGCTGTCCTCCGTGCCGTACGAGCCGATGATGTCCCCGGCGGCGGTGCGGAACAGTTCCCGGCGGCGCACGCCGCGCGCCGCCGTCACCGCCTGCTCGGCGCCGTCCGCGCGGCGCACCGCCGCGAGGATCTCCTGCTCCAGGTGGGCACGGCCGCGCGGCACCAGACCCCGCTCGTCGCCGAGCAGGGCGACCGCCTCGGGGGCGCGCAGCAGGAGGTCGGGGGCGAGCCGTCCGGCGGACAGGACGCGGGCGAGGTTCTCGGCGGCGGCTCCCTCGTCGCGCAGCAGCCGCAGGTACCAGGGGGTCTTGCCGAGCGCGTCGGAGACCTTGCGGAAGTTCAGCAGGCCCGCGTCGGGGTCCGCGGAGTCCGCGAACCAGCCGAGCAGGACGGGCAGCAGCGTGCGCTGGATGGCCGCCTTGCGGGACACGCCCGAGGCCAGCGCCTCCAGGTGGCGCAGGGCGCCGCTCGGATCCTCGTAGCCGAGCGCGATGAGCCGTTCGCGGGCCGCCTCTGTACTCAACCGCGCCTCGCCCGGGGCGAGTTGGGCGACGGCGTCGAGCAGCGGGCGGTAGAACAGCTTCTCGTGCAGGCGGCGTACGACGGAGGTGTGCCGCTTCCAGGCGCGGCTCAGTTCGGTGATCGGCTCCGTGCGCATGCCCAGGGAGCGGCCGATGCGGCGCAGGTCGGCGTCGTCCTCGGGCACCAGGTGGGTGCGGCGCAGCTTGTACAGCTGGATGCGGTGCTCCAGGGAGCGCAGGAAGCGGTACGCGTCGTCGAGCTGGGCCGCGTCCACCCGGCCCACGTAGCCGCCCGCGCCGAGCGCGTGCAGGGCGGCGAGGGTGGAGCCGCTGCGGATCGAGGCGTCGCTGCGGCCGTGCACCAGCTGGAGCATCTGGACGGCGAACTCGACGTCCCGCAGCCCGCCGGGGCCGAGCTTCAGCTCCCGGTCGACCTCCCCCGCCGGGATGTTCTCGACGACCCTGCGGCGCATCTTCTGCACGTCGGGGACGAAGTTCTCGCGCTCGGCGGCGTGCCAGACCAGGGGCGCGAGCGTGGTGACGTACTCCTCGCCGAGCGCGAGGTCCCCCGCGACCGGGCGGGCCTTGAGCAGCGCCTGGAACTCCCAGGTCTTGGCCCAGCGCTGGTAATAGGCGAGGTGGCTGGAGAGGGTCCGCACCAGCGGGCCGTTCCTGCCCTCGGGGCGGAGGTTGGCGTCGACGGGCCAGATGGTGCCCTCGATGTTCGTCTCGGAGCAGATCCGCATCATGTGCGAGGCGAGCCGGGTCGCGGCGCGCAGCGCCTTGTCCTCGTCGGCGGCGTCGGTGCCTTCGGCGGGCTCGGCGACGAAGATGACGTCGACGTCGGAGACGTAGTTCAGCTCGTGGCCGCCGCACTTGCCCATCGCGATGACCGCGAGCCTGCACCGGGCGGCGTCGCCGGGGGCCTCGGCGCGGGCCATGGCGAGCGCCGCGCGCAGCGTCGCCGTCGCGAGGTCCGCCAGCTCGGCCGCGGCCTCGGCGACGTCGGTGGTGCCGCACACGTCACGGGCGGCGATGGCCAGCAGGCAGCGGCGGTAGGCGACGCGCAGCGAGACGGGGTCGGTGGCGTCGGCGAGGCCGCGCTCGAAGTCCGCCACGCCGGGGTGCAGGTCGGCCGACTCGTACGTGGCGAGGGCCCGCCAGTCGCGGGGGTGGCGCGCGAGGTGGTCGGCGAGCGCCTCGGACGCGCCCATCACCCCGAGCAGGCGGTCGCGCAGCGGCTTGGCGGTGACGAGGGTGTCCAGCAGTTCGCGCCGGCCGTTCTCGTCCTCCTGTGCCTCCACTAGGCGTACGAGACCGAGCAGCGCGAGATCGGGGTCGGCGGTGGCGCCCAGCGCGTCCAGGAGCAGCGGGTCGGAGCGGACGGCGCTCAGCTCCGGGGCGTCGAGGAGGCGCTCGGCGGCGGACGGGTCGGTGAAACCGTGCCGCAGCAGCCGCGTGAAGGTACTGCTCCTACGCCCTTGCGGCACCGTCATGGTCTCGCGCCTCCGTTCGATCACTGCTGGCCCGAGCCTACGGCCTCTACTCCGCGTTCCGCCCGCGTGACCCCCCTCCGGCTGATGTACTACGAGGCATGGAATACACCCTCGAAGTGATCCCGCTGCCCGTGAGCGACATCGACAGATCGATGGAGTTCTACCGCGACAAGCTCGGGTTCCATGTCGACATCGACACGGAGGTCATGCCCGGCATGCGCATCGTCCAGCTGACCCCGCCCGGGTCGGGCTGTTCCATCGCCCTCGGCGACTCGATCTGGGAGACGATGGTGGACGGCCACAGGCCGGCCCCCGGCTCCTACCAGGGCCTCCAGCTGTGCGTCGCCGACGCGAAGGCCGCGCATGCCGAGCTGGTGGCGCGCGGTCTCGAGGTCACCGAGCCGGTGCAGCACGCGCCGCAGGACGGTGGCACGTTCATGTACTTCAAGGATCCCGATGGGAACGGATGGGCCATCCAGGAGTACCGGGTGCGGGCGTCCACGCCGTTGCGGGAGGCGATCGTCAGTGCCCCGTAGTCCCTAGGTCCGGGTCGGGCGCGCGGCTTCCCCCGTGCGCTGCTTCCACGACCCCGCGAGGGCGGCGTGCGGGTAGGGGAGAAATCGGGGGTGCGTGACGGAGCCGCCCGCGGAGCCGGACGCGTTCTTGTCCCGGGCACCTCGACGGCTGGGCGCGGACGCCTGGTGCAGGCGTGCCAGACGGGTTCCTTGGCGTTCCACGTCCAGCCGTCGCCGGGCGCGGCGCCAGGCACCGCGCCATCGCTCCACCTCGACGCCGTCGGTCACATCGCACACCCGCAGGAACGCCATGAGCCGCGCGAGGTCGAGCATGGACCTGCCCGCCAGCATCCGCAGGACCGTGCTGTGCGGCAGCTCTCCGTGCCGGCCGGCCCGGCGTTCCATCTCGGCGACGGGCATCGCCCCTGCCTTGTAGTAAAGCTCCTGGAGCGCGTGGTTCAACCCGTCACGGTCGTACACCCGGTCCGGCCTCGGCACGCCCGCCCCGGGATTCCTCCGCCGGTGCTCGGCGTAGCGCGCGGCCTGCCACAGCCGCCGCGCCTCGCCGACCGGCGCCCCGCAGGCGCGGGCGTACGCCTCCACGACCGGGAGGCGGGGAATGCGGTGCCCGCTCGCGGCCCGGGAGAAGGTGGAGGCGGAGAAGGCGTGCCCGGACCTTTGCACCAGGTCCCGGTGGGTCAGGCCTGCCGTTCGGCGTCGTGTACGCAGCCACCGCGCAAGCCGCACCAGCTCCGGGTCGGAGCCGGCGATCGGCCGCTCTGGACGTGCCATGACCGGCCTCGGTCACAGTCCTTCGGCCGCGCTCGGAGCGCGGCGGGCCAGCTGGGCGCCGATGAGACCACAGGTCGCCAGGACCTCGGCCACGACGACGACGGGCATGTCGGTGAGCGCCAGCGCGGCGCCCAGCAGCAGGACCACGATGACGATGACGGTCCGGTGGCCGTCCGGGCGGGCGGGGGGCTGGGGTGCGACGCAGGCCGGACGCCTTGGCGAGTGCATGAGGTACCTCTGGTTCTCGACGGTCCAACTGGGCGCCGGGAGGCGCCCGTTGCCCATGGTGGCACCAGATCCCGAGGCCCTCGCGGCGTTGATGCACCGCCGCCCCACTCGCACGGCTCCCCCGCGCTTGCGCCGCGCTTGACGCCGCTCACCGGAACGGCTCCACCGGCCCGGTGCTACCTGCACGGACGGAGAACGCCCGAACATGCGTACCGTTCGGCGGAGCCGGTTGATGCAGCCACAACCCTCGTGACCAGAAAAATTGGTACCCCCCGGGGACACCGGGGAGCCGCCTCACAGCACCGGCAGGTTCTTCCGCAGCTCGAAGGCCGTGACCTCGGAGCGGTACTCCTCCCACTCCTGCTTCTTGTTCCGCAGGAAGAAGTCGTACACGTGCTCGCCGAGCGTCTCGGCGACCAGTTCCGACTTCTCCATCAGGGCGATCGCCTCGCCGAGGTTCTGCGGCAGCGGCTCGATGCCCATCGCGCGCCGCTCGGCGTCGGAGAGGGCCCACACGTCGTCGTCGGCGCCCGGCGGAAGCTCGTATCCCTCCTCGATGCCCTTGAGGCCGGCCGCGAGCAGGACCGCGTACGTCAGGTACGGGTTCGCGCCCGAGTCGATCGAGCGGACCTCGACGCGCGCCGAGCCCGTCTTGCCCGGCTTGTACATCGGCACGCGGATCAGGGCCGAGCGGTTGTTGTGGCCCCAGCAGATGTACGAGGGTGCCTCGCCGCCCGCGCCCGCCGTGCGCTCGGAGCCGCCCCAGATGCGCTTGTAGGAGTTCACCCACTGGTTGGTGACCGCCGAGATCTCCGCGGCGTGCCGCAGCAGGCCCGCGATGAAGGAGCGGCCGACCTTGGAGAGCTGGTACTCGGCGCCGGACTCGTAGAACGCGTTGCGGTCGCCCTCGAAGAGGGAGAGATGGGTGTGCATGCCCGAGCCGGGGTGCTCGGAGAAGGGCTTCGGCATGAAGGTGGCCTGGACGCCCTGTTCGAGCGCGACCTGCTTCATGACCAGGCGGAACGTCATGATGTTGTCGGCCGTGGAGAGCGCGTCCGCGTAGCGGAGGTCGATCTCCTGCTGACCGGGGGCGCCCTCGTGGTGGCTGAATTCGACCGAGATGCCCATGGATTCGAGCATCGTGATGGCCTGGCGGCGGAAGTCCATGCCCACGTTCTGCGGGGTGTGGTCGAAGTAGCCGGAGTTGTCGGCGGGCGTCGGCCGTGAGCCGTCCAGCGGCTTGTCCTTCAGGAGGAAGAACTCGATCTCGGGGTGGGTGTAGAAGGTGAAGCCCAGGTCGGAGGTCTTGGCGAGGGCCCGCTTCAGGACGTAGCGGGGGTCCGCGAAGGACGGGGAGCCGTCGGGCATCAGGATGTCGCAGAACATGCGGGCGGTACCGGGGGCCTCCGCGCGCCAGGGCAGCACCTGGAACGTCGACGGGTCCGGCTTGGCGATCATGTCCGACTCGTACACCCGGGCGAATCCTTCGATCGCCGAGCCGTCGAAGCCGATGCCCTCGTCGAACGCCTGCTCCAGTTCGGCCGGGGCCACGGCCACCGACTTCAGGAAGCCGAGGACGTCCGTGAACCACAGGCGTACGAACCGGATGTCGCGCTCCTCCAACGTACGGAGCACGAATTCCTGCTGCTTGTCCATCTTCCGCTTCCACCCATCCTTGCTGGTCAGGCCGCCTGCTCCCGCGCCACGGGACGGCTCGGGCACACGAGCATCCCATCACCCGGTTTCGAACGCGTTGCGGACGGCGCGTGCCCCTCTGTGCCCATAGTGCCTGCTGATCGGCTCCTCTGTAACAGCGGGCCGCTCGCGCCGTGCTCGCGGACGCGGCCGCGGGTGCCGTGCGGGTGGGCCGGCGTCACGGATGCCCCCGGCAGGGCTCCGGCATGAGGCGGCTTCAGGCCAGGCGGGGCAGGTCCCGCGCGTGGAGGCGGCCGCGCAGGGGCGCCCCGGACACGTAACGCTCGACCTCGGCGACCGCGTACTCCCCGAGCCGCCGCACCTCGCTCCCCTGCGCCCCCGCGATGTGCGGGGTGAGCAGCACATTGGGGAGGCCGAGGAGCGGGTGTCCCGCCGGCAGCGGCTCGGGGTCGGTGACGTCCAGGAACGCGTCGAGGCGGCCGGCCGCGCACTCCCGGGCCAGCGCCTCCGTGTCCACCAGCGCCCCCCGTGCCGTGTTGATGACGGTCCCGCCGTCCGGGATCAGCCGCAACATGGCCTCGCCGAGGAGGCCGATCGTCTCCGGGAGTTGGGGCGCGTGGACGGTGACGATGGTGCTGCGCGCGCAGAGTTCGGGGAGGTCGACCAGTTCCGCGCCGAGCGCCGTCGCCTCGGCGGGCGTCACATAGGGGTCCGCGAGCAGCACCTCGTACCCCGCGTCGGACGCGTGGAGGGCCGCGATGACCCCTCGGCCGATGCGGGACGCCCCGATGACCCCGACGGTGCGCGCGTCGGCCCCGGTGCGCTCGGCGAACGGCGGCCACCCGGCCGCGTACCCGGCGGCCGTCCGCAACGCCCCCTTCGCGGCGAACGTGATCGCCGCGACCGTGAACGCCACCACCGGCCCCGCGTTGGCGTCCGCCGCCGAGGAGACGACGATGTCCCGCTCCCACACCGCCTCGGTCACGATCTGCTTGACCGAGCCCGCCGCGTGCACGACCGCCCGCAGGCGGGGGGCGAGGGCGAGGACCTCGGGTGTCAGCGGGGGGCACTCCCAGCCCGTGATCAGGATCTCCGTCCCGGCGAGGACCGCGCGGGACTCCGGGGCGGTGAGGGGGCCGGACAGGACCGTGGGCGCCGGACGCACGCACGCGGCGAGCCGTTCGCGCAGGTCCGGTACGAAGACCCGGTCCGCGACCTCGGCGCCCATCGCCAGGGCCGCGACCGGCCGGCCGTCGGCTCGCTCCGCCTGCTCGGCCCGTTCCGTCCGCTCCGCCTGCTCTGCCACGCGTGACCGTCCCTTGTAGTAACCGGTTACTCCCCAGTGACTGGAGGCTAGGACCAACCCGCGAAGGGGGTCAAGGGATCGCCTGGCAAAGGGGGTTGACCGAGCACAGTAACCGCTTTAGATTCCGGGCACCTTATTCCGACGACGGAGGGGTTGCCGTGCCGACGGTGACGAAAGACCGGGCGGAATCCGAGGCGGTGAGGCCGCCCGGCAGGCACGATATCGGGTCAAGTGGCAGGAAATCAGGCCATGGCGAGCGCTGGAAGCGGTTACAGCGCACCCGCTTCCTGGTCCTGCTCATGGTCCCGGGGCTCGCGTACTTCCTGGTCTTCCACTACGGCGCCTTCATCGCCAACGCGGTGGCCTTCAAGGAGTACGTCCCCTTCGACGGCCTCTGGGCCAGCCCCTGGGTCGGCACCGCGAACTTCGAGCGGATGTTCGGCGATCCGGACTTCTGGCACGCCACGTGGAACACGCTGTTCATCGCCGTGCTCCAGCTCGTCTTCTTCTTCCCGGCGCCCCTCGCCCTCGCCCTGCTCCTGCACAGCCTGACCTCGGACCTGCTGCGCCGCTTCACACAGTCGGTGATCTATCTGCCGCACTTCCTGTCGTGGGTCGTCGTGGTCGCCCTCTTCCAGCAAGTGCTCGGCGACACCGGCCTGTTGAACACCACGCTCAGCGACGCCGGGCTGCACACCGTCGACATCATCGGCAACCCGGACGCGTACCGGCCGCTGGTCGTGATCGAGGTGATCTGGAAGGACGCGGGCTGGGGGACGATCATCTTCCTCGCCGCGCTCATGCAGGTCGACGAGCAGTTGTACGAGGCGTCGGCCATCGACGGCGCCGGGCCCTGGCGGCGCTTCTGGCACGTCACGCTGCCCAGCATCCGGCCCATCATCATCCTGCTGCTGATCATGCGGCTCGGCGACATCCTCTCCGTCGGCTTCGAACAGATGCTGCTGCAACGGCAGTCGGTCGGCCCGGAGGTCGGCGAGGTCCTCGACACCTTCGTCTTCTGGCAGGGCATCGTCGGCGGCGACACCGGATACGCGGCGGCCGCCGGCCTGTTCAAGGGCGTCGTCGGCGCGGCGCTCGTCTTCACCGCCAACCGGGTCGCCCACCGGCTCGGCGAGCAGGGGGTCTACAAGTGAGCGCCCGTCATGTCACCAGGCCCGCCTGGATGGAGAAGCCCCGGTTCGCCACGAAGGCCGCCAAGGCCGTCGCGGTGGTGGTCGTGCTCGGGCTCGTCCTGATCCCCTTCCTCGTCATCGTCTCGACCTCGCTCGCCGCCAACCGGGAGGTCGTGGACAACGGCGGCTGGGTGCTGTGGCCGAGCGATCCGACGCTGCGCGCCTACCGGACCATCCTGGAGGGCGGCATCGTCACCAAGGCGCTCGGCGTGAGCGTCGGCCTCACCGTCGCGGGCACGCTCCTCTCCCTCGCGTGCACCACCTTCCTCGCCTACGCCCTCGCCCGCCCCGGCGTCTTCGGCGGCAGGCCGGTCCTGCTGCTCATCCTCTTCACGTTCCTCTTCCCACCCGGCATGATCCCCGCGTTCCTGCTGGTCAAGGGCGCGGGAATGATGGATACGTATGCGGCGCTCATCGCCCCCGTCCTCATCAACGTCTTCAATCTGATCGTGCTGCGCGGCTTCTTCCAGGGCATACCGGAGGAGCTGTACGAGGCGGCGCGGCTCGACGGCGCGGGTGACTGGCACATCCTGTGGCGGATCGCGCTCCCGCTCTCCAAGGCGGCGCTCGCCGTGGTCTCCCTCTTCTACGCCGTCAGCTACTGGAACGCCTGGTTCCATGCCTCGATCTACATGGAGTCGGACCACTGGCCGCTCTCCCAGGTCCTTCGTACGTACGTCATCGGCGGCTCCCAGATCGCCGATACCGGGCTGAGCGAGGCCGGCCAGGTCTCCGCCCCGCAGACGACCCAGATGGCCGTCCTGGTGATCGCCACCGTGCCGATCCTGCTCGTCTACCCCTTCCTCCAGAGGTACTTCACCAAGGGCGTGCTCACCGGCGCCATCAAGAGCTGACCCCGCTCCCGTACGCGTATCCGTCGTCCAGAAGGGACCTTCACGTGTCCGGATCCTCGATGTCGCGGCGCACCCTGCTCCGCTCCATAGCCGTCGGCGGCGCCGCCCTGGCCGCCCCGTCCGTCCTCACCGCCTGCTCGACCGGCTCCGGCGGCGGCAGCGTCTCCAACGCGGGCAAGAAGGCGGTTCCCTGGCCCGCGTACAAGCCCGCCGAGGGGCCCGCTCCCGATCTCGCGCCGAGTGCCGAGGGCGTGCAGGCCGGATACACGACGTATCCCGGGAAGCTCGTCCGGGCGACGGCCGAGAAGCCGGGCAACGGCAGGCAGCGGATCAGGGTCATGACCATCACCTACGGCACCCCGCCGAAGCCGGTCGGCCGCAACGAGTACTGGCAGGCGGTGAACGAGGCGCTGGGCGTGGAGATCGAGTTCACCGTCGTGCCCGACGCGGACTTCCGCGCCAAGATGTCCACGCTGATGTCGGGCGACGACCTCCCCGACATGATCAACTTCGGTGGCGGGTACGTCCTTCCGCGCGAATCCCAGTTCGTGAAGTCGCGGTGCGCCGACCTGAGCGACCATCTGTCGGGCGACGCCGTCAAGGACTACCCGAACCTCGCCAACATCCCCACGTACGCCTGGGAGGGCATGGGCCGCATCGCCGGGCGCATCTACGGACTGCCCGTCGAGCGCGCCAAGGTGCAGGGCGCGATGTTCATCAACCGCGAGGCCTTCGACAAGGCCGGATACCGGCCCGGTATGTCCGCGTCCGACTTCCGCGCGATGGCCGAGGAGGCCTCGCGGGGCAAGAAGTACGCGCTCGGCGCCTCCACGGTGGGCTTCTTCGGCTACCTCTACCACGCCATGTGGCACGGCGCCCCCAACCAGTGGCGGATCAAGGACGGCAAGGCCATCGACATGTACGGGACCGACGTGTTCAAGGCCGCGCTGGAGTACATGGCCGAGCTGCGCCGGGACGGCTCGTACAACCCCGACGCCACCTCGATCTCCCAGGTCGACCTGAAGACGCAGTTCTACAACGGGACCGTCCGCTCCATGACGGACGGCTGGGGCGCCGTCATCTCCAACGCCCAGGGCATCAAGGACGAGTTCACCCTGGACGTCGCCGAGCCCTACGCGGTCGACGGCGTCACCCCCGTCTACCAGCAGAACCGCGGCTGCTTCGGCTACACCGTCATCAAGAAGGCCGCCAAGGAACGCGTCGAGCTGATGCTGCGCGTACTGAACTGGCTGGCCTCGCCGTTCGGTTCGAAGGAGTACGAGCTGACGCACTACGGAGTCGAGGGCACCCACTTCCGGTACGACAAGGCGGGCGACCCGGTCGCCACCGAGCTGGGCCTGGTCGACTCGCGCACCAACCTGCCCTTCCCCTACCTCATGGACGCCCCGCAGCCGCTGTACTACGCCGGTTTCCCCGACCTCACCGAGCGGCTGCACGCCTGGCAGCGGAAGGTCGTGCCGATGCTGGTGCCCGACGACCACTGGGGCCTGATGTCGGACACGTACAACCGGCAGAGCGCCACGATGGACCAGATCATCACGGACGGCGTCACCGCGGTCGTCGCCGGGCGCAAGAAGCTCTCCGACTGGGACGGCATCTACAAGAAGTGGCGCTCCCAGGGCGGCGAGCGGTCCGCCGAGGAGTTCCTCGAGGAGTACGAGGCCGCGCACTGAACCGGCGCCGGGCGCGGGATGATGGGCCCCGGTGTGCCGGGTGGGTGCCGGGCGGGTGCTAGGCGAGGGAGAGACAGTGGGCGAGCGGGTCACCATCCGTGATGTGGCCGCGCGCGCGGGGGTGTCGGTGGCGACCGTCTCGCGGGTCCTCGCGGGCAACTACCCGACGTCGACGGCGTCGCGGGCCAAGGTGCTGCGGGCGGTCAAGGACCTGGACTACGTCGCCAACGCGCACGCGCGCGCGTTGGCGGGCGCCGGGCGCAAGACGATCGCGGTGCTCATGTACGACGTGGTCGGGGCGTTCTACGCGCAGGTCGCGCAGGGCGTGGAGATGGAGGCCGCCCAGCACGGCCGCCTCACCCTCGTCTCGTCGACCGGCAGCGATCCCGCCCGGGAGCTGGCCCTGGTCCAGATGATGCGCGAGCAGGCGGCGGAGGCCGTGGTGCTCGTGGGCGGCGTCACGCAGGACGACGAGTACCGGCAGCGGATGGCCCGCTACGCGGAGGTCCTCGCGGCGGCGGGCTCCCGGCTCGTCCTGTGCGGCCGGCCCGCCCCGGCGCCCGACGTGCCCGCGCTGGTCGTCGAGTACGACAACGAAGCGGGCGCCCACGCCGTGACCAGCCACCTCCTGGGCGCCGGACACCGGCGGATCGCGCTCCTCGGCTACCAGCCGGGCAACACGACCGGCGAGGACCGCCTGGCCGGCTACCTCCGGGCGCTCGCCGACCACGGGGTGCCGCGCGCCGACGCCGTGCTGCACGGGGTCGGCTTCGGGCAGAACCACGGCTACCGCGCGATGCGGGACCTGCTCGACGCGGCGGACGGGAAGCCGGAGTTCACGGCGGTCTTCGCGGGGGACGACCGGGCGGCCGCGGCGGCGGTCGTCGCGTTGCGGGAGTACGGGTTGCGGGTGCCGGAGGACATGTCGGTCGTCGGCTACAACGACGATCCCGTGGCCGGGGACATCACGCCCGGTCTCACGACCGTGCACATCCCCGCCGAGGAGATGGGCCGCACGGCGGTGCGGCGCGCTCTCTCCGGTGCCTCGGGGGCGGGGCAGGAGCGGCATGTCCTGGGCACGCACATAGTCATCCGCGACAGCGTCCGGCCGCTCCGGGGGGGTTCACCGGCGGGTGGGGCCGGGGGGTCCTTCGACTGACGTCGGGGGTGAGGCGCCGACAAACCGGCCCCGGTCCCAGCGCTGTCCCGCGCCGAGCCGGCCGGTCCTCCCGGCGGGCGGCCCGTTCGAGCCGCCGCTCCGCGGCGATGTCTCCCAC
>NZ_JODF01000029.1:0-116914 GCF_000717945.1 Streptomyces sp. NRRL S-920 | reverse complement strand
CCCCCTGGGCCGTCTGCGCAACACCACACCAAGCCCGCACAACGAGTACCTGGAGAAGCTGCGGCACCTGCCGACACTCATGGCGACCTGGACGATAGAGGTCGCGGCCGTCCTGAACCGCCGCGAAGAGCTGCTGGCCAACCTCCTAGCCTACCCGGTATGAGCCCGCCTCGGCTAGAGACAACCGCAGCAGCAGCAGCCGGTGTCGTACCTCAACCCCAACCGTGTTATCGAGCGCGAGGGCCTCAACGACCTGTACTGCCAGAAGCAGGGCAACGGCTACCTCTACCCGCAGAGTCACTGGCTGAAGGGCGAACTGCGTGAGCCCTTCCGGCTGGTCGAACCCAGCGACCATGGCCACCTCGAGGCGTGTACCAGGTTCGAGTACCTGACCTCCATGATCGCCATGGACGAGGGCCGCGACACCCGACCTCCTCGCCGCACAAGGGCGACGGGTCGTTTTGATCGACTGCAAGAGCCGCACGACCAGCCAGACCAGCCGGCGTCACGTCGTCGAACGGGCCGCCGTCACCGCCCACCTCCAGCTCGTCGCCTGGGCCCAACTTCCCCTCTACTACGTCTTCGTCAACCTCGACCTCCTCGTCCCCGCCATGCGCGCCTCGGCATTCAGTCGTGTCTTCGGCGCTCCTGACAACCTCATAGCCGCCTGAACTCGACTGTGCGCGCTCTCGGGCATCCGCTCGGGGTTGTCTGGTTCTGCATCGTGACGCTGCAGCAGCGTGTACGGCAGCTAACCGGCGGGTGGTCGCCACTCAGGTTCCGTGCCGGGATCCCGTGGTGCGGGCGATGAATCCCGCACGGCCCTCCCCGACGGGGGGCTGCCATGTCCCGCCCGCGCTGCGCTCGGCGGCAAGGCAGCACAGCTTGAGATGGCCAAGACTCAGAAAATAGCGGTCGGCCAGAGAGAATTTCCCTGGTTGGACTTGTCGTGCGCTCATCCACTCCATCAGCATGCCGGCTGAGTTCCGGGCCATAGTGGGGCGGGAAAGGTCTGCTTCAGGCTCCAGGCCCCCGGTCGCCCGGTGCCACATCTGGTCGACGGCTGTCCGTACCTCTTCCCTGAGGCCACGAAGCTCTTCCCGGCTCGTCTCTAGGAGCAGATCGAAACGCTCTTCAAGAGAGGTCTCCTCATAGCGGGCCATCTGCGACGAGTGAGAGATGGCCGCGTGCTCCCATACGGCAAAGATGTCATCGTCGTCCTGGGCGCAGTCGAAGGCCAACGCTGCTGATAGGTCAGCCATGAACTCGTGGTCGTCCTCAGGCAAGCGTGACCTGTTCAGTCCCACTAGGACGCCGAGAAGCCGCTCGTCGACCTCTCGCTGCGGAGCACCGGCGAGGTCCGGAAGGCGGCGTAGGTTGATCCTCATCTGGCGCACCGCCCGTCCTCCCTTGGCCAGCTCGGTCCGGGCCTCGGCTTCCGCCGCCTCGTAGTCCTTGCCGAGCACTGACTCCCATCCCTCGGGAACACGTGCCGCGGCCTGGGTGATCGCGTTTTCGTGGCGGAGGCGGCTATTGAAGTACGTGCGTGCGATCGCCAGTTTGAGTGCGGTTTCGGGAACATCGGCGCCGTCGAAGAACGCCAGAAGCGCCAGGTCGTCGCTCCTCCGTCCCGGGACACTGTGTCGGGCGAGTGCACAGACGAGGTCACTCGTCCCGTCCGGGTAGACCGACGCGGTACCGTGCCGGCCTTGGTAGACACGCGTCGGTTGCGGCAGCAGGCCGCGCCGACGCCATCGCTCAAGCTGACTCGCGCTGACCTCATAGCCCTGCGCGCGGGCATGCTGGATCAACTCCCGATCAGCCTTACTGGGTTCACTTCGAGGCATGCTCAGGACGCTACTGAGGACACCACGGCAACTTTCGCGCCCACCGCGCGGGGGTCCAAGCTCCCCCGGTGCCTGTGCTCATCGCGTCACTGAATAGGGAAGGCCATACCGGGATAATCTGGCTATCGCCTGGCTTGCGCTTACTCCATCGTGGCCGGCCGGGACGGACTTCCAATTGCCCGCACCTCTCTGCAACTCGCTGTCGAGCTACGGCCGCTTGACCTTCAGGCCAGTACCTCGTCTGCTGATGTGCCAGCGGATCAAGTAGTTGCGGATTGTCGACGCACTCACGCCGTACTTGCGGGCCAGCTCGTGGAGGGAGGCGTTGGCATATTGTCGCCTGAGCTCTTCCGGGGTGACGAACCGTTCGAGCCCGAGTCGCTGGCCAGGGCCGCGTCGCTCGATGCCAGCACGCTGTAGGGCGTCGCGTACCTGATCCGGCCGCACACCGAGCTGCTGCACCAGTTCGTGGGTCTCGTAGCGCGCATAGAGGCCTTCCAGTTCTTGCGGCGGAAGGTCACGCACCGCGTTGGGTGCCAATTCCTTACCCGTGATTTCCTTCTGTCCAGCGCGCTCCAGACGGGCCCGTATCTCGGTCTGGGGTAGGCAGTGCTTCATGGCCAGGGCAGTGACGTTCTGGCCTGAGATGTGTTCCTGTGCCAGTTGGTGTGGCGTCACCACCTCCTCGTCACAGTCCGCACGGGACGGGGCGCGGCGCGATGTGGCGGGCGCGGGACTTGGCCTCGAGCCCGGGCGCAGCGCGACGGCTACGCCGTCGACGGCGATCCAGGCAGGATCCGAGGCCTCCAGCGTCACTCCCCATCCCTGGCATGTGTCACCTATCGAGACCACACGGTCCTGGTAGGGCTTCTTGTAGAAGGTGTGGCCCGCGGTCGCGGAGAAGTACTTGCCGGCCTTGTCCGAGTCGGCAAACCCGATGGAGTTCATATAGATACACGTATCGGCACCGGAAATGATCAGGCGCCAGGATTCCTTCGCCTCGTACAGGTGTGTCCCGCCGCGCCCGTCGGGCATTGGGTGACGGCGGGCCGGGTGCATCCTGCGCAGCCGCGACCTGATGCCCAGCCAGGCCAGCATCCGTTGCACGCGCAGCAGCATGTCGTGGTTCGACTGGGACAGCCGGATACTGACGCCTGCGGTGCCGGGGTGCCCTTCGACGTGCCCGTCACAGTCGAACACGGCCTTCAGCAACCCTGCGAGGAACAGCGGTGAGACGCCCTCCTCGCACAGCCGTCCCAGTGTTTTGCGGCCGGGGGCGACTCCGTAGCTGAGCACCATCTCCAGGCCGGACACAGGTAGCCGATACCTCCACTTGCCGTGCTCGGCAAGGTAGGTCCACCCGCTGGCATCGGAGCGGTGGGGAAAATCCTGTGCGCACGCGGCGATGTACTGCCTGACTTGGCGGGGTCCATCGGTCTCGCCCCACACGTTGAGGTCCGCTGTGGTGCGCGTGAAGTGGCCGTCTCCGATGAGATGGCCCACCAGGTAGCCGTCACGCTCATCGCCTTCCCCGGACCACTCAACTGACATAGGGATGCCCAGCCCTACCCAAGCTGACGGGTTAAGGGTGGCAATCTGCACAGGCGCGGGGGCAGTGAACTTGCCCACCGGACGTCGCTGGTGAGCCTCGACCCCGCGACGACGGCGCGGTGCCTGCGCTTCGTCTGGGCGCACGGCACCTGCAGCCAGCACAGTGCCCGGCGAGGCCGTCAAGCACCAGCCACTGCTCAAACTTACCGGGCGCATCGGTGCCACATGCGCGGATGACACCTCAACCTCGACGAAGCCATAGGCGTCCGCGCGCGCAACGAAGACCGTCTTCCCTACAAGACGCCACAGTGGAGAGGCGCCGGAAGGCGTGAGCACCCAGGACCGCTCCGACAACCAACCTGAGACTGCTAACAGTTCAGCTCACCTTCCTCAGCATGCGATCTACGTCTGTGCAACGCCAGTTTGGTCGTGGCACTACATGGGTCACCTTCGCAGGCGGCACTGACACCGCGATGGTTCGTCCTTGAGATCTACCGCTTCGGCGGGGGAACTGACCGAACCGGGCGGCAAACAGCTCCTGGAAGAGTTCTTCACCGAGCTCCTCTCACGACACAAAAAGCCACCCCTATGAGCAGAAATCTCGGAGCCAGACCAAGCGTGTCGTCGGCACATTCGCCCGTTCCCTGGCGACTCTGAGGCACGCAGCGCCCACCGCGCTGGAGGCTTCGCCGTCGACGGCACGGCTTTCGTCCGCGAAGGAGCGCGGCTCCAGCGCCTCAATCCGCCGGACCGATCTGAGCTTGGCCGGTCGGTTCGGCTCTGGGTCGGCGTCCGGGCGCAGAGGCGAGGGTTGTAGCCATAGTCGAGCCCCATGCGGTGCTTCTCGTCGAGGTCCTGGATGCCCATTCGATGAACCATGCTCTGTGCCGAGCCCCCCCACCACCACCACGCGCGGGTAGACGGGGAAAGGGCAGGTCTTCGGTTCTCAGCGGGACATGCGCGAGACGTTGACCTCTTGGATGTCGACTTTGCCGTCCTCGCCCAAGATGAACGTCTCGAAGCTCGCGGTCCAGACGCGAGTTCGGTCCTGACCGCACACTCCATACCGGCACGAGCTGCTCCGGACCCTACCTGGCGCGGCCCGTAAGGGAGCCGCCGCATAAAACGCAGAACATACCAACCGGGGAAGCGCGTGATTGACCTAAGCATTCTCACTGCATCTGCGGCAGTCTCATCCAACCTGCATTACGGCAGCTCATACGGCCCCCATAAGGTCCAAAGCACGTCGCAACCTACCTGCAGCACCGCAGGCCAGAGGCGCACAACAACCGCAAGCCCGATGAGACCTCACAACCTCGATACGGTGATCATGGTGAGGCATGAAACGGACCTGGACCTGGATGCCGCCCTGGCCGGTCATCCACGGGGCGATGTAGGTGCGCCCGCGCCACCGCACGCCGTGGCTGGTCAGCTTCCGTGGGCGGCCGTCGTCCTCGAGGGTGAACGTCCACAGATCCGTCGCGGCCACGTCCCGCAGCGGGGTGGGATCGTCCTGCCACGCCTCAAGCGGGGTCCTGCCACGCAGAGGTGCGGGGCGGTGCTCGGTGTTCCACCAGAGCGTCCAGGCCAGAAGCTGGGTGGTGAAGTCCTCGAAGCCGAGCAGCACTTCGTCGTTCGGGCGGGAGACGCGTTTGCCGGGGCGCGGCTGGCGGGCATAGCCGGGCAGCGCGGCCAGGAACATGCTCTCCACCGCCCGGTTCAGCCCCTCCACGGTGCCCTTGAGGTGAGGGTGTAGGCGGGCAGGTCCTCCACCGTCACGTCCAAGAGATCGAACGCGGCCGTCACCGTTCGGGACAGGAAGTCCTTGCCGCGGTCGACACGTACCTACTCGGGCAGGCCGCCGAACGGGCCGTAGGGGTCCTCGCGGAGGACTGCGGAGCGCAGCGCGGCCAGTACCGATTCCCGCGATGGATGCCCGGGCGTGACGGCGACGCCGGTGATCGCGTTGGTAGCGCAGTCGGTGAACCGGGTGATCCATGGCCTGCGGGCCTTGCCCTCGACATCGACCAGCACCGGCGCCTGCATGTGGTCGGTCTCCCATGCCTGGTTGCGCCAGCCCCGCGGCCGGGCCAGGAACACATCGTGCCTGCGCGCCGCCCGCTCTCCCGGCGTCAGATCACGCCGGATCGCCCGGTGCAGCGTCGGAATCGACGGAGGCGGCTGTCCCTCGCCCCTGGCCGCGCGAGCGATCAGCTCACGGTGGACCGCCGCGACGTTCCCCTTCCACAAGGCCAGCAGAGCCCGGACCTCATCCGTAACCGTGAACCGCCCGTGATACGCGCCCCGCTCCCCCGGCGCCCGCGCCACAGCCTCGTCCCGCTCGGCGGCCGCCAGCCACCGCCACACCGCGCGCTCCCGCACCCCGAGCACGTCCGCCGCTGACCTCACCTGCCCCGTGGTGAGCTTTCCCTCCCGCCGCAGGGCCAGCAGACGACGCACCGCCGGTCCCCGCAACGCCCGAACCGACGCAGCCGGCAAAGCCCCACTCGCGTCACCACCCACCCCTTCCGGGGCCAGGTCCTGCTCTCCTGGTCCACACCCCTGAGCACACCAACACCCATCGGCCAGCGGATCAGAACTCACCAAACTGAGACAGCGTCACCCCTCATGCAACAACGCCCCCAGAACAGCTACACCCTCGGAAACCTCGCGTCCAGAACAGCGACCCCAACCCCCTCAACCACCACTGACCAGCAGCAACACACCGAAGCCCACTGCCACTCACCCACTGTCCCAAAACCGAGAGATCGCACTTGGAAGGTAGGACAAGCTGAGCACGATGTCGGCCTGCATGCTGTCCCTGACACGGTGGTGGCGGGAGAGGGCGAGTTCAGGCTCCCGCCGGCCGCGTGATGTAGGCCAGCACTGCCTTGGAGTCGTCCACGGGAACCACGATCGTCTGCGCCGGTCGTCGCGCGCCCCACCGGGCCGGCACCTCGACCGGCTCCTCGCACACGACCGCCACCTGCTCCCGGCCGGACGCGGGGACCGTGAACCGGTCGGACGTGATGTCGTCCTTCGGCCGCCCCCGCGCGGGCTGTTCCAGCGTGATCGAGCGCACCGTCGCCAGCGGGATCTCCAACTCGTGGTGCAGGCCCCACCGTACGACCAGGCCGTCGGCGCGCAGCAGGTGCGGACGCACCCCGGCGGCCAGGCCCATGGTGGCCGTCAACAGGGCGGCGTAGAGCAGGACGACGCCCAGCACGATGCGCGGCACCCCTGAGGCGAGGCTCAACAGTGCGGACACGCCCGCTACCAGGAGTAGCGCTGCCGTGCCGACCAGGGCCTTGCGGGACGCGCTGCCGTAGGACAGCGGCAGGTCGCCGGGGCGGGGCCGTTCGGTCCGGCGCAGCAGGACGAGCGTCAGCACTCGCACGACGCTCAGTTCTCTGCGGACCATCGCGGCCATGGGCTCGGGCATCAGGGAGAACAGGGCGTCGCTGAAGGAGTCGGCCCGGGTCTCGCCCGCGGCCCGCAGGCGGCGGTACTGACTGATGAAGGCCGCCCCGGCGATGAGGCCGAGGACCGCGAGGGCACCCTCGGTCACGACGAGGATGCCGGCCGCGATTCGCCAGTCGAGTAGGCCCGTGGTGACCAGGACGATCTCGGCGAGCAGCACCAGCACGCCGGTCCAGCGCAGCCACCGCATCCACCGGGGTGTGTTGTGCGGTGTGCCCGTTCGTGCCGGGGCTGCGGCTGCAGGGATGTCGCTCCGTTCGGAGGACGTGGTCTCGGGCCGTCCGCCGCCGCGCAGTGTCCGGGTGCCCGACACGGGGTCGATGGCGAAGAGGCGGATCTCGCGTACCGTGGCGGTATCGGCCTTCGGCAGTGTCATCTCCACCGGCGGATCCAGGGTCACCGCCAGGTTGGTGACGCCCATCATCGGCACCGACAGGACGCCGTCCGCGACCTCTGCCGTGCGCTTCTGGCCGCTCAGGGAGCGGCGTTCGGTCACCTTCGTCACGCGGTCCAGCGGGACGGGCACCTCGAAGGTCGCCCCGTAGTGGACCGTCAAGGTGCCCTTCTCCACCCGGTGGGGAAACGCGCGCAGTGCGACGACCAACGCCAGGATCACAATCAGGGCTAGCAGCCCGACTGCTAAGGCGAGCACTCTCGCCCAGGCCGCGGAGAGCAGGAAGTCGACCAGGGCGATCTCAACCACCGACGAGAGCGTGATCAGGACCACCTGCGTCGTGACACTGCTCTGGTAGGGGATCGATCCCGGGTCCGCGGCGCGTTTGCCCGCGCCCGGTGCCAGCCACAGCGCGCGTGCGGCCTTGGTCCAGTTCAGCCCGTGTGCGGTGATCACCATGCAGTCCGGAGCGGCCTGGTCGTGTCGCATGTTCTCCACCTCACGTCTGGGTGCCCTACAGAAAGCGTGCCACGCGGGCCGTTCCGCGGGGGCGAACCGCGGGAAAGAGCCACGCGGAGTGAAAACGATCCCGCTCACCCATGCGTTCCGGCTCCATGGGCGGGTTCCCGAACCAACTGCCCTGTAGCCACGTTGGACTGCGAGGCCGACAGGAGGCGTTCCAGGTGCACGCGTACGGCACCGTAGAACCGCTCCAGTATGACCGCGTCCACTCGGGGCTCGTCAGTGCGGTTCAGTCCGAAGCCGTGCACCACCAGCATGTTGCGCAGAGAGCACTGGCCGGGGCGCGGCACGACATCGTGCCGCTCGGTGGCGGACGCGTCGAAGTCGGCTGCCTCGCCGCGTAACCGGCCGGCCGCGTGCCCGGCGCGGTGGTGGCGCAGGACGCCGTCGCGGTGGGTACGGGCGGCGAAGCGCATCGTGCCGTTCTCCGGTGAGGTCGGTGTGAGGGCGAGCCGGACCCGGAACGCCGCGAGGTCGCCGTCGTCCAGCTCGTGGGTGAGGGCGTCCTGGTGCCAGGCCAGGTCGGTGTCCCCGCCGGGCTCCACGAAGATGCTGGTGCTCCAGACGAGGACGTCCGGCCCGAGCAGGCTCGTGGCGATCTCCAGCAGGCGGGGGTGCCGGACCAGCCGGTCCGCCCATGACCGCAGCAGGTGGATTTTCGGGCCGTTGGCCAACGCGGCGGCCACGCCGCCCGTCGGTGCGAGTCGGCGAGGTACCGCAGGACCGCCTCACGAAGCGCCGTTGTCCCGTCCGGTGGCAGAACGTCCACAGGGGAGACGAATCCGTTCTCGCGGTAGGCGGGGATCTGCCGCGGGGCAAGTCTCGGCGTCCGGTCCGTCACTGGTACTCCTCGAGCATCTCGGTGCCCGCGTGCAGTTCCCGCAGCTGCCGTTCGAATTCGGCGACCGGGGGTATGCCCAGCTGGGCGCGCCGGGCGTCGAGTCCGCCGGGCTCCTCCACCGGAAGCATCCGGTAGCGGCCGTCCTCGGCGCGCGCGTACTGCGTGCCGTAGCGCGTGGGCACGCCCGCGTGCAGGTGGATGCGGTCGATCAGGTAGGCGACGTGCGAGGCAGTCGCGTCACCGGCGTCCACGGCCTCGATGAGGAGTTCGAGGCCGTAGCGCTGCAGGGGCCGGTCGCGGTCGGCGTGCTGGACCAGCAGGGCAGCGTCGTCCGACCCCTGTTCACCGACCAGCCGGTGGCCGGGCCATCCGTGTTCGCGCAGCACCCGCCAGATCCACTGCTGGTTCTCCGCGTCCACGGCCATCCAGCGCGCCACGTCGGCGGCCGACTTCCCCGGCGTCCGGCGCACGTCCTGGTCCCAGTCGGCCCGGCGGCGCAGTTCCGCGGCGAGCTGCGCCGCGCGGGGTGCGGTGGCAGTTTCAGGGGCGGAGGTCACCGGACCCGCTCCGCCACGACGAAGTCTCGTGCCATGAAGGGCGTGTCCGTGCCGTCGTCATGGCCAGTGGTAATCCGCTCGGTCTCCTTCAACACGAATCCGTACTCCGCCAGCTCGGCCGCGAGTTCGGCCGGGCCGTCGAGGCGGAACCGGAATCCGGTCAGGAAGCGCCGGGTGTGTCCGTCGGGGGCGACGAGTTCCGCGTACATGTTGGTGTACTGGGTACGTGCGGCGGCGTCCCGCCGGGAGCCGACCAGGACGAAGCCCGAGCGCTCCCGCAGTCGTACCGGGCAGCTCAGCACCCGTTCGGTCGCCCGCTCTTGGTCCAGGGCCGGGGTGTGGTCGAACAGCAGCCGTCCGCCGGGCCGCAGATGGCCGCGCACCACTTGCAGAAGGGCTTCGCGCGCAGGGCCGTCGAACAGTGTCAGGCTGAGCCCGCCGATGACGATATTGTCGTAGCTCCGGCCGAGGTCCAGTCCGGTAACGTCCGCGTGCAGCCAGGTGATCCGCCCGGCGGTCTCCTCGTCGGCTGCGGCGGTCATTGTCCGGGCGGCAGTCAGCTGGGTGAGGGACAGGTCCACGCCGGTGACGCGGTGGCCGCGCCGGGCGAGTTCGAGCACCGACCGCCCGCCTCCGCAGCACAGTTCCAGCGTGTCGGCGGGCCCGGTCCCGGTGTGCTCCGCGAACCATGCGCTGTCGTCCTGTGCCTGGGTGACGAGCTTGGTGTAAAAAGCCCCGAGCACTCCTTCGAAGGGCGGTGTCAACCGGGTCTCGGGCAGGTTCAGGGCGTGGATGCCCACGAAGGGACCGAACAGGTCATCGGCGAGGTCCGGCATGTCAGGTCACGCACCCTTCGTAGTATCGTCGCGCTCGGGGTACTCGTCGTGATCGCGGTCGCCAAACACGTACGCCGCCTTGCCCAGCCGCGCGGGGTCGAAGGTCCTGCGGACGAACGGGCCGATGTCGGCGCCGGAGAACTCCGAGTCGACGACCACCCTCAGTCGGTCCGCGTCCCAGTCGCCCAGCGCCGCCTCCAGGTCCGCGCGCACCCCGAGGCACTGGCCGTGGATCGTGGCGTTCTTCGAGACGAGGCTGGTCAGCATCGACAGCCAGTGCCCGCCCGGCGTGTCGGTACCGGCCATCTCGTCGTGGGGACCGCCCATCAGCCGGCACGTCACGTAGTGGCCGTTAAAGCCGATCAGCTTCACGGCGGTCAGGACGTAGGCGTCGCAGAACGGGTCGACGACCGCGTCGAATCCACGGATCTGGCGGGCCAGCCTGGCGAGGTCCTTCAGGTCGGCGGGGTCGTTGGGGTCGAAGGACCGCACCACCCCCAGCTCCGCCAGCAGGTCCGCGCCGCGTCCGCTGCGCGACAGGCAGTAGACCCGTGCGCCGCGCCCGCAGGCTGCGCTGATGGCAAACAGGCTGGTCATCGAGGTGGCGGCGGTCACCAGCACGGTGGTGTCCCGGCCCACCTCGGCCCGGCGCAGCATCGCGTACGCCGTCTGGGCACCGATCGAGAACGACGCCGCCTGCGCGTCGCTCATCGCAGTCGGGACGGGAACCAGCCGGGAGTGGTGGACCCGCTGCAGTTCGCGCGAGGCGGTGTTGGTCACCACGCCCGCCGAGACGGTGTCGCCGGGGCGCGGCGGCCAGTCCATCGACGGGATCACCCGGTCCCCCGGACGCAGTCCGCGTACGGCGGAGCCGGTGGCGGCGACCTCCGCGACGAAGTCGGAGCCGAAGCCCCGGCCCCGGTCATGGGTTCCCTCGGCGTGCTCGCCCAGGGCCAGGGCAGTGTCGCGGTAGTTCAGTGAGAAGGCCCGTACGCGCGCCAGTACGTACTCGCGGTTGTGGTCGGCCGCCGGGTCGAAAGCAGTGTCGGCCGCCTCCGCCAGGCCGAAGCGCAGCGCTCGTCCCCGGACTGTGTGCTCCGCGATGGCCGACCAGTGGTCCGGTGGCGCGCCCTGTTCCTCGTCAACAACCAGAACTCTCATGTGCACTTCCTCGTTT
Source organism: Streptomyces sp. NRRL S-920 (assembly GCF_000717945.1). Classification (NCBI taxonomy): domain Bacteria; kingdom Bacillati; phylum Actinomycetota; class Actinomycetes; order Kitasatosporales; family Streptomycetaceae; genus Streptomyces; species Streptomyces sp. NRRL S-920. The sequence continues at coordinate 105,709 of NZ_JODF01000029.1, read as the reverse complement.
TCCGATGCGGTCCCGGTAGCGGCCTCGGTCCCGGTGTCAGTACCAGCGCAGTACGGCCGCGCCCGCGGTCATCCCGGCGCCCACGGCCACCAGTGCCACCAGGTCGCCCCGCCGGAAGGGCTGTTCCTCATGCGCCATTACCAGCGCGATGGGGATGGAGGCGGCAGCGGTGTTGCCGGTCTGGACTCCGTAGCGCGGGACGATGCGGTCGTCGAGTCCGACGGACTCCGCCAGGGTCCCGACGAGGCGCGGATTGGCCTGGTGCACGATGACCCGGTTGAGCTGGTCCAACCGGATCCCAGCCTTGGTCAGGGCGGTGCCGAGCACCTTGGGGCCCATTTCCAGGACGACTTCGCTCACGCCGCGGCCGTTCATCTCGAACCAGCCCTCGCCCGCCGGGGGCACGGTGGCGTAGGAGGCCTGCGAGCCGTCGGCCCACAGTTCGGTCGCGAGTATGCCGTAGCCCTCGGGAACAGGGCCGAGCTGGACCGCCCCGGCGCCGTCGCCGAACAGCGGCGCGGTGCGGCGGTCGGTGGGGTCCACGAATCGCGTGAAGACGTCCGCGCCGATCACCAGCGGGGTCCGTGCGGCGCCGACGGCAACCGTGCCCGCCGCCGTGACCAGGGCGTAGATGAATCCGGCACAGGCGGCGTTGATGTCCAGCGCTGGGGTCCCTGGTAGGCCCAGCCGGTCCTGGACGAGACAGGCGGTGGCCGGCACCGGGCGGTCGGGGGTGACGGTGGCAAGCACGATCAGGTCGGGGCCGACCGGCGAGTGCTCCGCGACGCGCCGGGCGACGCGGGTGGCGAGGTCGGACGTGTGCTCGTGCGGTGCGGCGTGGTGCCGCGTGCGGATCCCGATGCGGTCCTGGATCCACTTGAGGTCGACGCCGATGGCGGCACCGACCGAATCGTTGGTCACCGGTTCACCTGGCAGGTAGGAGGCCAGGGCGACGACGCCCAGGCCGGATCCCCCGTCCGGGCCGGTGCTCGCTCCGGTACGCGCTGCGGTGGTCATTTCCACCACCCCATCTGCTGACCCAGGGACGCCACGTCCGTCTCACACGTCTCCTCGATCAGCAGCCCGCCCGACAGCCGGGCGATGTTGATGCCCCGCACGCTGATCAGCCCCACATCGGGGATGTCGCGGATGACGATTCGCAGGCCGGGTCCTAACTGTTGGATGTCGTTCAGCCGCCCGATCAGTTCCCAGCGGTACACGACCATGTCACCCTCATGGACGACGTGGGTGGCGCGCATGGTGATGTCCGCCAGCAGTGCCCGGTACGTGAGCACGTCCTGGGCGAACTCCTCGCGGCCGCGCATCCGCAGCTCGGCGCGCTCGTCGAGCAGTACGTAGTCGGCGTGGATGAATTCCGGTATCAGGTCCACGCGCCCCTGGGTCCAGACCTGTTCGAGGAGTCCGCCGACCACCCCGGTGGCCGCCGGGCCACGGGCGGGCGCGGCCATCAGGCGGTCGCCAGCTTCTCCAACGTGGCCGCTCCCTGCCATTCGCGGCGGAGCATGCCCATGACTACGGCGTCGGCCCGGCGTCCCGGCCCCACGGGCATGTGCTCGCGGGCGATCCCCTCGCGGGTGAAGCCCAACCGGTCGCACATGGCCAGGGACGGGGGGTTGGTGACCGCGACATGTCCGCAGAGGCGGTAGACCTCTTCGTCGGCGAAGAGCGCGTCGAGTGTCACCGCCATACAGGCGGTGCCGATCCAGCGGAACGGGAGGCCGTCGACGTCCGGAGCGTTGATCGTGTCCCCGCTCCAGACGCCGGGGGTCCCGGTCGGCGCGTAGATCTGGACGGACAGGGCTCCGTGGCCCGGGAGTTCGACGAACCAACCCTTGATCAGCCCCTGCTCAATCAGGGGGAGCACCTGGGTGCGGGTGTTTTCGTCACTCGCGGTGAATCCGGACTCGGCCATCTCCGCGATGCGCTCGTTGGAGATGAACGTGTCGAGCAGCGACTGGTCGCCGACGGTGGCGGGACGGACGGTGAGCTCACTGGGCAACAGGCGACGCTTCTGGCCGGTCATCGTGTTCCTTTCGGATGCGGGAGTGAGTGGGCGGGGTGCGGCGGGTCCGTCGCGGGCGGCGCGGACCGAGTGACCAGATCGGCCAGGGCGCGCAGCACCTTGTCCGCAGGGGCGCAGGCTCCCGGGGTCATCTCCCAGTTCGAGACGGAGTGGCCGACGACGGGGCCGACGAGACCGTGGCCGTCCTGGGTAAGCAGTCGCACCGCACGCCGGAACGGGCCGCCGCGGACGGCCGCTTCGGCCACCGACGGGGCGAAGATGACGGGCGCGCAGGTGGACAGCACGATGGCGGACGGCAGGCTGTCGGCCAGGCCGAAGGCGCACCGGGACATGAAGTTCAAAGTGGCGGGCCAGACGATCACGGCCTCGGCCCAGTCCGCCCAGCTGACGTGGGAGGGTCCGCTATCCCCCGACCAGTCGGGGGCGATCACCGGGCGGCCCGAGACCACTTCCAGCGCGCGGGGAGACACCATCTCGCGGGCGGACCGGGTCAGGCAGACCGCTGTGTCGGCCTCGAAGTGGTGCCGCAGCAAGGTGACGAAGGCGGGCAGGTGGCAGACCGAGATGGCGCCGGTGCCGACGACGAGAACGCGCTTCACCCCGAGGGTGGCGGGCAGTTCGGAGGCGGGGGCCTCCTCGGCGGTGGGGGCTTCGAAGGCAGCGGTCCCAGCTGCGGACGTCTCGGGGCCAGGCGTCCCTACGGCGTCGGTCTCGTGGCTCATACCCGGGCCTCGTCCGCCGCGCGTGCGGCGTCGATGGCGCGTCGGGCGTCGGCCCACGACGCCGTGAGCCGCGCGAACACCGCTTCCAGGCCTTCGTCCCCCGACGCGGTCCACTTCTCGACCACGGCGCGCGACCAGTAGTAGCCGACGCTGCCCGACAGCGCTCCACCGGACGGCTCGGGGTCGAGCGCGACGCCGATGCCGTCCGTCGCCATGGCGCTGAAGCCGGGGACGGGGCCGCGCAGGCAGTCGGCGGCTCCGAGGCCGTCCAGGCAGTTGAGGATCCGGTGGACGTCGCGGGCCGCACTGTACACAACGACGCCGTCTGCGCGGCCCAGCATCTCCGTCGAGCCGCCGATCTTGGTCGAGAAGGGCACCGCGGCGCCCTCCAACGCCCGGACGAGGGCGCACCACACGGTCATGGCTTCGTCGGCGCGCACATTCACGTACACGCGAGCGTCCGGCTTCTCCGTGAATCGGCCGGGCGGATTCCAGTGCAACCACCGCGAATCCATGGGGGTGTTCAGCGGGCTGACCCTCAGGGTCGCGTCACCGGAATCAGACACGTCGGTATCGGCGGCCGGGACGGCGACTTCGATGCCGTCCGGGCAGCGGACCGTCACGAGCTCCGCTGTCCGGTTCAGGAACGAGAACCCCCGGATCTCGACCGTCAGGCCCGACAGGCTCTGTAGGGCCATTCCGCTGAATTCAGACAACTCTGCCCGGTTGGAGGAGAACGCGCTCTGCAGATTCGGCTGCCGTGCGTGCACCGCACTGTAAACTTTCTCGATCAGGTCTTCACGGCGCGAGACCGTGAGGTTCCCTCTCGTGCCGTGGGAACTCAGTAATCCACTGATGCCCCGCCGGATTTTGTCGAGGTTCCGGTGGTCACGCGCGTCCATCGAGAACCTCCCAGCGAGCGGGGTCGAGCAGAAGCCCCCGGCCTATTTCGTAGAGTGCCGAGACGATACGGTCGCGGCTCGTCATGGAGGCACGCATGAAAGCCCGCGCCAGTAGTCCGCAGCCGACGGCGGAAGCCAGCATTTCCTTGTCGAGTTCCTGTCCGCCGCCCTCGCGATATCCCGTCAGGGCGGAGCGGACAAGGACGGTGCCGCGCGTCATGGCGGCGGAGAGAGCGGCCCGCGCCTGCGGTCCGCTGGGGGACGAGGACGCCGAGAGGCTGTCCATGAGCAGTGCGCTGCACAACGATCCCAGGTCCGTCTCCGGCTGCCCGAGGCCGGCGCACTCCCAGTCGATCAGGAGAGGGAGGCCGTCAGGTGTGACGACGACGTTGTTGGTGCGGGCGTCACCATGGCACCACACGGCCGGTCGTGCGAGGTGGTCGCGGGTCCGCCTGCCGCGTTCGCGCAGCTCGGCGTCGCCGTGGAAGGCGCCGACCAGTCCGCGCTGCACCGAGGAGAGCCCGGCCCACAGGCGTACCGGGAGCGCGCCCCACGGCGGTGATTCGACGGTGACCGCGTCCCGTCCGGGCGGCGGTGCGCCGTGGAGCGCGGCCAGCGCGCGTCCCGTTGCCGCCAGGCATCCGTCGGGCTCGCTGCCGTCCTGTACGCGCAGATCCAGCCGGGGCCCTGGCACGTGTTTGAGCACGGGCCGCCCCAGGCGGGTGCTAACGACAGCCGGAGCGATAGCCGTACGCGGGGGTACTCGCAGGCCGGCGGCCCATTGCGCCACTTCGGTCTCGGTGGGCCGCAGTTTGCCGACGGCCGGTGCGGCGGCGGGTGACGGCGGGGCGAGGGCCGGTGGCGGGGCGGGTGATCGCATCGGGGCAGGACCTTTCTCCGGTGTGCCGCTGGTGTGCGGCGACGGGCAATACCGCCCGTCGCCGCACACCAGCGAGTCGATCAGGGTCCGGTCAGCAGTGGGCGGTGACCGTCCAGACGACCGAGCTCTTGGCGACCGGCATCTGCGACGGGTCGATCTCCAGCTCGGCCAGGTCGCCGGCCGTCTCGTCGTCCAGCAGGGTGGACAAGATGTCCTCGACGGCCAGCTCAGTGGTGTTCTCCATGGCGATACCTCCAGTGTTGATTTCAACGCACCTCAAATGAGGATGCGGGTTGTGCCGGGGGAATTTCCGGAATGCCGATAACCACCCCGGACAAAGTGATGCACTCCCCGTGCGTTCGGTTGGATCAGCGAGCGGGACGGAATGCCGTGTTCTGCTTGATTGAATCCATTCCGCACGACTGTGATCCGACTTCTGGCACGTTCGGCACGCATCACGGATGTGGGGAGTCAGCGCGTGGTGGGCGCCTGCTCCAGGAAGGAGGACTGAGGGTAACCGGCGGGAGAGACGGGTTCCTCGCGCGGTTCGTACCAGAGCGCCTGACCGCTGCGCGCACGGAGTGGACTCCTGTGCCCGGCAAGGCGCCGGCGGAAGGAAACTCTCACCCGAGGTCCGCCGCAGCAGCAGGCGGATCCCCTCGGACTATCACGAGCGGTCGTTCAGAGGCGGAAGGAAATACTCCACTGCCACTTCGTAAAACATTCGGACATTCAGTCACTAAGCGCACTAACACGTGTCTCCCGCTGGTCGTAAACCGATTCCAGTGGTGCGTATAACCCCGTGGTGCTGATGTGAACGCTAGATCGACCGCGCCGAATCGTCAAGGATCGATCCAACATCAGAATGCGGAATATGGGATTCACCCACCAATTCAGCGATTCCTTTCGCGACAGTATGCCCGAAATAGAAACGGACAAACAGGTCAATCGGGGCGCGCGTAATGCGGGAAAATTAAAAGGGAGGTCCTTAGTAAACAGAAATGGAGTTATTGAATCCACGAACAAAGAGCCAGTGAAGCAGCGTTCCTCGCGAGGTGCACCGCAGGACCCCTGAGGCTTAAATCACCCTCCCCTCTGGCTTGTTTTGTCAAATTCCCTGCCAGCCGATTACGGAATAAACTACTCCGCAGTGATCTACGTCACATTGAATGGAAATTTGATTGCGCCCGCGATCACTGTCCATTTAGATGATCGATGCACCCCCCGCTTACGAATGGCTCGCGAAATCCTTTTCGGAAGGCGCCGCGAACGCCCGGAAGGCGGCGCTCTGGGCCAAGCGTCTGCGGTCACCAGATGAAGACCAAAGGCGCTGGCTACGGGCGTAGACAGCCGGTCGTGGCCGCACCGTTGCCGACCACCACGCCTCGGGGCAGAAGTGCCTTCCGAAGCCGTGAACATCGCCTCGCACGACCGTGCGACGCCCGGAGTCGTGTCGAAACGTCGGCGTGACCCGTGAACAAATCCACGTCCATCGAAGCGGTACAGCGACTGCTCCAACGATTGGACGAGAGGTGATGAAGGTGCCGGGTCTGACTCCCCAGCAGAAGGTCGACTTTCACAAGGACGGCTTTTTCTTTCCGCTCGACGTGCTCGAGGAGGAGGAGACGTACGCGCTGCGCGACGCGGTGCTGCACCACATGGCGGTCAGCGCGGAGCGGGGTGGCCCGATAGCCGTCTTGGCCGGCGGGCCCAAGGTTCACCTGCTGTGGACGTGGGCGGATCGCCTCGTGCGGCATCTCCGTCTCCTGGAGATCGCGCGGACCGTCGTCGGCCCCGACGTCTTGGTGTGGGGGACAAGTGTGTTCGTCAAGGAGCCACGGGGAGAGACCGACCTCGCCTGGCACCAGGACACCCTTACCTACGATCTGGATGGCGACGGCCAAGTCGCCGCGTTCCGGGGCTGGCTCGCGCTTACCCCCACGACGGTGGAGAACGGCACCATGCGCTTCGCAGCCGGAACCCACCGCCAGGGCATCTTGGTCCATCACCGCGCGTCTCACCTGGGCGGCCGGATGCGGGGTGACGAAGCGGCCTTCGCGGAAAAGGACTTCGACCAGCACCACGTGCTGCTCAGCCCGGGTCAGTGCTCGCTCCACAACATGCTGGTCGTGCACGGGTCGGGGATCAACCGAACTGACGAGCCCCGGGTCACCTTCGCCATCGACTATCTGGCGACGTCCGTCCGCCCAAAGGACGGCAAGCCGGACTCCCCACTGCTGGTGAGCGGGACGGATAGGTATGGCCATTTCGCCCCCGAGAAGTCCCCGGAGGGCGACATGGACAAGTCGGCCCAGAAGGAGTTCCACGAGGCGGCACTCTTGCGCATGCGCCGGCGGGTGACCGCCGCAGCGGAGAAGAAGGAGGCTGACCTGCTTGTCAAGTCCTGAGACAAGTATGCAGGCCACGCCAGCTTCCGGCCTCGGCGTCTACTACCCGTTGCAGCCGCACCACCCATCCCAACTGGCCCCTTTCGGTCGGCTGGTGGCCCGGGGCTACGCCGACCGGCTCTGGCTGGGCGAGTCGCTGGCCCTAGGGACGCACCAGGTGTTGGCCTATCTGGCGGGGCAGGGGATCAACCCCGCCCTGGGGATGGGAGTGTCGCTCATGCCACTGCACAACCCCTTTCAGGCGGCGCTCGCAGCGCGTTCTCTGGCCTCGCTGTCAGGCAAGCGGCTCATCTCGGTGTTCGGCACGTCCAAGCCCTCGTTTGTCGCCGCACTGCGAGGCGCGCCCTACACCAGCTCGCTGGGCGCCGCCCGCGAGTACGTGAGCACGGTGCGGCGACTGCTGGATGGCCAGCCGACGGACACCCGGGGCGAGTATGTGCACACGCCTGCTCAGCTTCCCCCGTGGCCAGCGACTCCCCACGTCGACGTCGGCCTGGGGGTGCTCCGGCCCGGGATGGCGCGCGTGGCCGCAGAAACCGCTGATGTGGCTCTCACCTGGATGGCACCTCTGCCGTACCTGCGCCGTGAGCTCTTACCCGTGCTCACGGAAGTGCGCGTGGTCAGCGTGGTGCACGTGCTCGTAGTCCGTCCCGGGCTCGACGTGGACGAGGTCGTCTGGCGGGCGACACACGGCCATACCGGGGAAGGGCACTATCGGGCGATGCTGACCGCAGCTGGCCTCGGCCCAATCGCCGACGGGCCAAGCTCCGCCCGCGCACTCGTTGAACACGGAGTCGTGTTGGCCGGATCACCGCAGACCGTGGCGGACGAGATCGAACACTTCTGGGCCGCCGGCGTCGACGAGGTTGTCCTGAATCCCACGGCACTGGAAGCTGAAGGTCCGGAAGCGGCATTGCGTGATCTGCTGGAAATCACGGAAGTTTGCCAAAGTCGAGGCAGTGCAAGGGGGAAAGACACATGACGACCAGGCAGGTCGGCACACGTGGCGTGAGCGTTGGCGGTGCCCTCGCGGCGCCGTGGGTAGCCCGGCGCAACCGGGCCGAGAACGGCGCGGTGACCTATCAGGAGAGCGTGGGCGCGGGTGTCGCCATCATCCTCTGTCTCTCCGTCCTTGAGATCGTCCTGGTCGACCTGGTCCTCGACACGCTTTGGGTGCGCCTCGTGGCCGCCGCAGCCGGTATCGCAGCGGGCTATCTGCTCATCGGATTCTCCATGGCGCTCAGCGCCTCCCACCAAGTGGCAAACGGGAGGCTGAGGATCCGTTACGGAGCTACGTTCGCAGCGGACGTCAACACGAGCCTGATCACGTCCGTCAGCGGTCAGCGCAGGGGCGGTGGCTACCGGCGCACCGCTGAAGTGATCGACGGCGCGCTGATAGTCCCCGTCATGGGCGTAACCAATGTGCTGGTGGCCCTGGACTCCCCAGTGGAGATGGAGCTGCGCAAGAATGTCATCTCGCTACAGGAGATCCGCTTCTTCGCCACAGAGCCGGAGACAGCAGTGCAGTTAGTGCGCGCCGCGATCGAGGGCACGCCGCCGGTTCCTCCCCAAGCGCCGTCGGCCCCGGACGCGGAAAGCAGGCCGCAGGTGCCGGGCTGGTTGCGCAGGCTGCGCTGGGCCGGGCTGCTCATCCTGCTCGCCGAGATCGTCCTCGTGACCAGCGGCATCCTCGACTGGCGTATCGCTGCGGGCATCCTGGCGGTGACTGAAGGCACCCTTGCCGTCCTGGGCGTGGTCTACGGCGCGGCCTTCGTCTCGCAGTACCGAAATCTGCGCCGCGTCGGGGTACCTCGGGCTGAAGCGTTCTCATCGTCGTTCTTCGCTCTGCTGCCACCTCCCATGGCGGAGCTGGTACGCCGCGAGATGAGCATCTTCAGGGTTATTGCCCTGGCGGCGGCCCGCCGGACCGAGCGGAGCCGGCTCGGCGGCATCCCATTGGGGTACGGCCGCGACGGACGCCGGGTGTCCACTGTGCTTGCTGTGCTCCTGGCAACTGCCGGGGCAGTCGTCCTTGCCACAGTGTCACCCACTCTGCCTCGTTACGTGGTGGGGGTGCCGCTCCTCTACGGAGCCCTGTTGACCGCAGCTATGGCCGCAGCCAGCAGCACCAGACCGCATGTGAGTCACGGCGGTGCTCTGCGTCTGCGGTGGGGCCTGCATCAAGAACTCGTAGTACCCATTGAGACGTTGGAAGAGGTGAGGGCGGAGCCATCAAAGTCCGCGTCCGGCCAGGACGGCACCCCGGACGTCTTCCTCGTTCCTTGTCAGGGCCGTGGGGCCCTCGTCCTCCGCCTGGCCAGCCCGGTCGAAGTGCCGACCCGGCTGGGCTCGCGGCGGCCAGCGATGACGGTCGTGGCCCCCGTGGATGCCGCGGAGGCCGCCCGTGACATCATCGCCCGTGCGATGGAGGAGCGCTCCGATGAAAGTTGCTGACACGGTTGCGCTTATCGCCGGAGGCACCTCCGGTCTTGGGCTCGCCACGGCCAAGCACCTAGTCAAGGAAGGGGCGAGCGTCGTCCTGCTTGCGCGTACCCAGGCCGCGGGCCAGACGGCGGTCGCCGAACTGGGCAGCTGTAGCGCACGGTTCGTCGCCGGCGACGTGGCCGACCCACGCGATGTCGAGGACGCCCTGGACGTGGCCGAGGCAGTGGGCCAATTGCGCACTGTGGTGTGCTGTGCTGGCTCGACGTATGCGCGGCGCCTGGTCGGCCGCTCCGGCCCGGCGCCATTGGACGAGATCGAAACGGTGCTCCGCACTCATCTGCTGGGGACGTTCAACCTCGCCAGGCTCTCCGCGCACCGGATGATGGCTCAGCCTCTGGTCAGGGAGGAGCGTGGCGTCATCATCAACACCTCCTCAATCGCCGCTTGGGACGGCCAGCCGGGGCAGGCGGCCTACAGCGCGGCCAAAGCGGGAATCGTCGGTATGACCCTTCCTCTGGCGAGAGAGCTGGCACCGCACGGCATCCGCGTGGTGACGATCGCGCCAGGCCTGTTCGACACCCCCGTATTCAGTGCAGTGCCGGAGCCGGTGCGCGCGACGCTGCGCGAGTCCGTGCCCCATCCCGGCAGGCTGGGGTCACCGGATGAGTTCGCCTCGCTGGTCGGGCATGTACTCGCCAACCCGATGGTCAATGGCACCGCGATCCGTCTCGACGGCGCGCTGCGGCTGCCCGCACAGTAACTGGAAAGACGGAGCGTGCACGTGCTTGCCGTTTGCGCCGTTCGAGTCGATGCCGACACGCCTCTCGACGGACTGGAGATACGAAGGGTGCTTGCCCCGCTTCCGCCCAACAAAGACTGGGCGGTCATCACGGTGCGCGCTGCCTCCCTCAACCACCACGACCTGTGGACGCTGCGGGGTGTCAGGGTCCGCCCGGGTCGCGGCCCGCTGGTGCTCGGCTCCGATGGTGCAGGGTTGCCGGAAGGTGACGCGAACGGGCTCGCTGGGCTCTGTGGGGCAAGCACGGCTCTGCGTCCTGCCCGACGCACCTCGGTGGAGGAACCGCACTGGGGCCGCAACGGCGAGGGCCGGCCGATCGCGTGGGTGGGCAGCGCGCCTGACGACTGGTGAGCGGCGGCGGTGAGACCGGCGACAGGACCCCGGGCGCAGAGCGGCCCGGGGTCCTTCGTTGTCCGGGGCCAGCGGCACCGATCCCAGGCCCTACACGCACTGGGGTGCGATGTCCGGGGGTTCTGATCTGCGGCATCGCACTGGTGTGCGTGTAGGCCCTGGGATCTTCAGGGTCCTCCCCCCGCGAACTACGTGGCGGCCGGGGCCGGTCAGGGAGTCGGGGGTAGGTCGTGGTTCCCGGCAGGGGGAGCTGAACCATCTGACTTGGTCTTCGTGGCGTACTTTGAAGACTTCCAGCGCGAACGAGCGGCGGGTGGGCGGGAACCATCTGACTTGGCTTTCGTGACTCACTTTGAATCTTGCGGCGTGTCCGTACCTCCCCGCTCGGCCGGACCGGGATGATCAGCGCATGAGTGTGGAGTTGCCGGTGGCACAGTGGGACGAGTTGTGGCTGCCGTTGCGGCCGTATGCGACGAACCGGCTGCCGGAGGGGATCCGGCGGGAGCGGCGGCCGGTGGCGATGACGCGTCGGTACGTGGAGGCGAACCCGTCGGCGGTGAGCAATCTTCTCGTCGTGGATGTGGACCACTCGGATGCGGTGCTGCGGGCGGTGTCGTCGGTGGGGTCGCATCCGTTGCCGAACGCGGTCGTGGAGAACCCGGTGAATGGGCATGCTCATGCGGTGTGGGCGCTGGCGGAGGCGGTGACGCGGACCGAGTACGCCCGGCGCAAACCACTGGCCTACGCCGCCGCCGTCACCGAGGGCCTGCGCCGCGCGCTGGACGGCGATGCGGCGTACTCGGGGCTGATGACGAAGAACCCGCTGCACACGGACTGGAGCACCGAGTGGCTCCACGGCGGACTCCACACGCTCGGCGGCCTGGAGGAGACGCTGGACGGCCATATGCCGCCTTCGCGCTGGCGTGAGACCAAGCGGTTCCGCACCAACATCACCGGGCTGGGGCGCAACTGCTCGATCTTCGAGACGGCACGGACCTGGCGTACCGCGAGGTACGCCACCACTTCGGCAGCCCCGACACCCTCCACACCGCCATCCACGCCGAAGTCCATACCCGCAACACCGAATTCGCGGAGCCGCTGCCGGCCGTGGAGGCGCGTGCGATCGCCAACAGCATCCACCGGTGGATCACGACCAAGTCGAGGATGTGGAAGGACAGCGCAGCTGTCTACGAGGCCACCTTCGTCGCCATCCAGTCCGCCCGCGGCAAGAAGGGCGGCGCCAAGGGCGGGAAGGCTTCCGGGCAAGTACGAGCTGCGCGCCGGGACGAGCGCGCCGCAGCAATGCTGGAGTACATGAGGGGGACGTCGTGACGCAGGAACCCAGCCGGGAGCGCCGTACCGTGACGGCCCGTGAACTTGCGGACCGGTTCGGAGTGTCCCCGCGGACGGTGGTGCGCATGGTCGCTGAGGAACGCGCGGCGTACGAGGGCCGCTCCCGGCAACGTCGGGACCAGATCGTCGAGCTGCACCGGCAGGGGCTGAAGGGTTACGAGATCGCGCGCGAGCTGAATGTTTCCGCCGGTCTGGTGTCCATCCGGCTCAAGGAAGCCCGCTCGGCCGGTGTCGACCTCACCCGCTACGCCGCTGCCGGTGAAACCCAGGAGCAGGGCCAGGCGTAGCGAGCCGTCGGGTGAACCCTCGGCGCGCTCCCTCTGGATCTTCTGCATCTTGCGGGCCGTGTCGACCTGCGCGCGGATCACCGTGGCCAGGGATCGCGCGACACACGGTCTTGTGCTGCTATCCCCGCATGGCCAGACTGCCGACTGGCCATCTCGAAGGCTCACTCTGGGGGCGGCGTGAACACAGAAACTCTGCTTGCGCTCGGCTCAGCATTCTTCGGCGGCTCCGCTGTGGCCTTCGTGAACCATCTCGGGACTCGGGAGAGAGTCAAAGCTGAGGCGGACAAGCTCCGTGCGGAAGCCGAGCAGATCCGGTTTCAGACTCCCACCCACATGAGTGCCGGGCTGAGCGCCGACCGGGAGACCGAGATACCCGGCTGGCATGTGGCCGGGACGAGAGTTGAGGACTACGAGGTCGTCCTCGACTCCGAGGCCGCGCGCCATGGTGGCTGCAGTGCCCGGATCGACGCAATGCCGAGGGCTCGGGGCTTCGCCACCCTCATACAGTCCGTCGACGCCGGGCCGTTCCGCGGGCAACGGCTCCGGATGACGGCCTGGGTCAGGACGGAGAATGCCCGAAGTGCCGCGATCTGGATGCGTGTAGATGGATCCGACGACAACATGCTCGCCTTCGACAACATGTCCGATCGATCGATCGAGGGAACTACGGGCTGGTGTCGCTACAGCATTGTTCTGAACGTCGCCCCCGAGAGCCTGGTGATCGCATTCGGCTTCATGGTGCACGGCAGAGGTCGGGTCTGGGCAGACGACTTCTCCTTCGAAGTGGTGGGTCTCGATGTACCCACGACGGAGACCACGACGGCAGGCTACGAGTTCCTGGCAGCTCCGCAGAACCTTGGCTTCGATGATCCAGCAGCTCTGCTCAGCTGACCGCCCGGAGTTGAGCCAGTGCTGCCCGCAGAAGTTCGCGGATGGGTGTTCTGGCCGATCAGGCCGTACTGAATGGGCTCCCGTCGTCTCCCACACCGCCAAGCACACCGGGAGATGGTTGGCCAGCAGCGGCAAGTTCGAGGAAGGCTTCCTTCCCATCGGGGGCTCCCTTCGGTTCCCCTGAAGAAGCCCTGGGCTGTGCCTGCGGCCTCCACCTCGGCGACCCGAAGCCCTGATCAACCCCCTCCACGAACTTCCGCGGAGTAGCACTAGGTTCGGAGGTTTCGAGACGGGCTCTGAGCTTGTTCTTTATCTACCAGGACCTGCCCGGCTTGCCGATGGCCTTGAGGGTCTCGGGGCGTCTGACAGTTTTGCCCACGTCGAAGCGGGGTGCTCGTTGTTTGTTCTTGGCGCCGGGTGGCCGTCCGGGGCCGGCGCCTCGGGGTTTGGGGACACGGGCCGGGCAGGCGAGGTGAGTGCGGATGTTCCTGAACCCCCGGCGGACCCGGGCTGGGGTGAGCCGGTCGGAGGCGGTGGGTTTCTCCCAGGGCCGGCGGAGGTCTTCGGCGAGAGGTCGCGCGAGTCGGAGCTGGGTGTGAGCCACGATCAGGAGCCAGGTCCAGCGGTCCGCCGCCTCGGGAGTACGGAGCTTCGGAGCGGTCCAGCCCAGGGTCTGCTTCGCGAAGCGGAAGGTGTGCTCCAGGTCGATGCGGCGGAGAAACGCCTGCCAGAACCGGTCCACGTCGCCCGGGGTGGCGCCGGTCTTGGAGGACCATAACCACACCGGCGGTGCATCACGTTCCTTCGACAGATACTCGACCTGTAACCGGATCAACGCGCCTTCGACCAAAGGGAGTTCACCATCGTGGTCGAGCCATGAGGAGCGGTGGGTGAGCCGTGGGTGGACCCGGTCCCATGCCTGTGTCTCGGCCTTGCCGTAGTTGGTGGTGGCGGTGACCGTGGTGATCGCGGGCTCAGGCCAGGTCTCTGGCTTGGTGAAGTGGAATTCCGGGCCGTGCTTAGGCGGCCGACCGCCCTTCGGGTCGTAGACACGAGGCGGCTTCGGCAGTCGCATGACGCGGTCGGAACGGACCCGCCCGACCAGCTCGACGGGCAAGTCGCGCAGGACCCAGGCCAAGCGAGTGACGTCGTAACCGGCGTCGCTGACGATCACGATATGCGGGTCGCCGCTCTGCCACTGGCCGACGGCCATGAGCCGTTCAACGACTCCTCGTAGTTGGGCTGCGGTGACCGCGGTCGCGTCATCCACCGGCCCCAGCCGGACCGCGTCCAGGATCGCGGTCCAGGAGGTGGCTCCCGGCCCCAGCACGGCAACGAAGGAGTAGAGCCAGCCCGGGATGAACTGCGACGCTGTCTTCGCCCGGCCGTAGACGTGGCAGAACAGCCGGTCTGCTGAACACGGCGCGTCTGAGCGAAGCCACGGTGACACGTCGCCGCCAGGACCAGGCGCCCGCCGTCGAACCGCGGCAGCGGCAACCCGGCCAACACGGTCCGCAGCCATTCGGTGTCGATCCGGCCGCGATTCAGGCCGCCGTACATCGCTCCGTGCCCACGTTGATGTTCGGGCAGCAGCGTCAGGTCCACCGGGGACTTCACCGCCCCATCCGCACACAGCACCGCGTCCACCAGCTCGAACAACTCGTCGCGCCGTGCGGTCAGGCACTCGTAGAACTCTCCCCGGAAGCGTGACGCTTCCGCGAACGCATCCCTCCGGACAGCATCAGGCAGCCACTCACCCTCACGGCCTTCGTCGTGGTCACGTGCACCTTGGTCGGAGCACATGATCAGACGAAGGCCGCCCCCGTGTCCGGCGAACTCCCTGGTGAGCGACCCAGTTCGAGACACCGTTCGAGGCAGGAAGATAAAGAACAAGCTAAGGGTCAATCAGGACCGGAGCCCGTCCGCGCTCCTCGCACGTTGCTCGGACAGGCCGTCCGCTCTTCTCCTGCCGAAGATGCGGACAAGCGGCAGGCCTCCCCGCTGCGGCGAATTCCTCGCGGGCGGCCCCCGCCCGCCCGCTCGGCCAGCTTGTGTCTCGCGGCGCAAGCCACCGGTGCCTGGGCGGCGTTCTACGGCGACGGAGCGTTGTCAGTGCCCGGTGCGACGATCGCGCCATGACCGAGACCGCTGAGATGACGTATGACTGGCAGCCCTTCCTCGCACGGTGGAGCGGCGAGTGGGCGGACGCGTACGATCCGGACGAGGCGCCGGACGCGGGGGACCAAGAGGTGCTGGAGGAACGCTGGTTGGGCTTCGCCCCCGCGACGGGCGCCGGCATAGCGGCTCTTGAGGAGCGCATCGGCCTGCGGCTGCCGCCGTCGTACCGGCAGTTCCTGGGGGTCACCGACGGGTGGCGGCACGCGGGTGGGTTCGTGTGGCGGCTCGCGGGGACGCGGGAGGCGTACCGCCCGGACAGTGAGACGGACCTGACCGAGTTGTTCCTGGAGCATCTGCGCGAGGATGCGAGTCCGGCGGAGTTCCAGGAGGCACTGGTCTGGACACGGGGCCTGCAACTGGACGTGGAGTCCGACGCTGTGTCCGTGGCGCTGGATCCGGAGGACGTGGATGAGCACGGTGAGTGGGCCGTGCTCACCTGGGCGCCGTGGCGGGCCGCCCCTCCCGAGCGGCACCGGAGCTTTTGGGAGTTCATGCAGGCCGCCTATCGCGAGTTCCATCAGCTGGAGGCGGGGCGCGACGGCGGGCGCCTGTTCGCGAATGCCACCACCGAGGCGCTGGACGCGCAGGTGGAGGAGGCACGACGGGACGCGCTGCGCGGGGACTACGAGCGGGCCGAGGCGGCGCTCGCGGAAGCCTGCGCGTTCGGCAGACCCCGGGCCACGGCTCTGCGGGAGCAGCTCACCTGGATGCTCGGTGACCGGCACACCAACTCCCTCGGCGGCCTTGCCGCCGACCCCCGCTACGCGCCGGACCTGCTGCCCGCACTGATCAACAGCCGGGAGAGGCGGTCATGGGGGGACGGGGCGTACGAGTACCACTTGCGGGGCGGGGCGGAGGAGGTGCGTGCGCTCGAGGGCACGCTTCTGGAGCAGTTCCAGGAGGGGACTTATGCCTACACCGTGGCGGGTCCGTTCGGTGGCGCCGTGGCGGCGGCGCGGGAGCAGATGCGGTGGGGCGAGGCCGACGCGGCCTGGCGGACTCTGTCCGCGGCACTGCCCCGGTGGCAGCCCCTGGGGCCGGATCACCTCGCGCCGGTTGGCCTGACCGCCGATCCGCTGCTGGGACCGCTGTTCACCCCGGCACGCGGCCGGGCTCTGCTGGCCACGCCCCGAGGCGAAGAGGCAACCGGAGTGGCCGGCGCCGTGGTTGACGAGGACCCCGAGGGCCTGGCCTGGCTCGCGGACCGCCCTGGAAGCGGCCAGCGCACCGCATACCGCTTCCTTCTTGTCGAGGGCGTGGCGCCTGCCACGCTGCCCGCGCTCGTCGGCGACGAGGACGGCGCGGAACTGCACACGCCGATGACTCTGTGGGACGCGCGCCACGCGTCGCGGCCCGACGGTGATTCCGGCGTGCGCACCAGGTCCTCGTACGACGACAAGGCGCTGGTCGCCGTCGGCCGGGCAGGGCCCGGCTGGATCTTCGCCTTCGACAGCGATCCGCAGCCGTTCAATGAGGCCCGGTTCGTCTCCCCGGCCGCTGCGGCGTCCCGGCACGGCCGCGCGGTGGTGGTGTGGGGTGAGGCCGACCGGTACGGCGAGGGCGCGCTGTTCCACCTGTCCGTCGCCGAGCGGGGCGAGCAGCAGTACGCATTCACGGTCCGGGGCAATCGGTGCGAGCGCTCTGGGGAGATCCCACAGGACCTGGACCCGGCCCGCCTGTTCCCCACGATCCGGGACCGCCGACCGCACGACGGCGGCGGCATGCAGCGGGACGGCGGAAGCGACAGTGAGCGGGACGGCGGGTTGCCGGGTGAGGCCACCGCCCTCACGGCGATCGCGGCCGCGTTCGGTGTCACGCTCCCCCGCTACGCCCTTGACCACGGCCGTCTGCACACCTTCACCACCTGCTCCTGGACGCGGCCGCCCGGTCCGGGTGAGACGTTCGTAGTGATGAGCTTCGGCCCGGTCACGCCTTGAGTCGGTGTCATTTCCTCAGACTGTCCAGTCGGCTGCCCCGGACCTCATGAGCCTGCATCGGCGTCCGTCCGTTCCATCCACTCACGCACCGTCACTGCTTGGTCGATGCGGTTGACGATGTCCTTCTTGGACGGTGTGTCCAGGGTCTCCGGGATCTTGTCGAAGGTGTCGGGGAGGACGTCGAGGAGACCCCAGATCTGTTCGCCGGTTGTGACGGTCAGCAGTTGCCGACACCTCCACTGCAGCGGCGTCTCGGGCCGGTGCGTGAGCCGCTGCACGAGTGTGCGTCGCATCTGCGGCGAGGTGCACTCGTAGCCAGTCGACGGGGAGCCGCTGGCTGAAGCTGTGCATGGCGGCCTCCTGGGCCAGGTCCAGGAGCTGAGCCGTGTCGACGGCTCTGACAGTGCGGGGAAGGGTCGGGGTCATGCCGCGATGATGCCAAGAAGCCTCCGGGATGCCGAGCGGTCAGCCGGGCCGGGATGCAATCCGGCGACGGGCAGTCCCCCGGACTTCCTCGAAGTCCTCGAAGGTGGCACAGGATGTGACGCCGGTTCTTTCGCCAGCATCGGGTTTAGCGGTCGGCGGCATACCTCGCACCGTAACGCGCCCGCCGAAACGGGCAGCGGCACGGAGGCCAGAGCTCTGGGCGGGATGCCGTTGCCGAGGGCGTCGGTCGGATCGTCCTGACTGCGGACGTATCGCCGCGACTGCGGCCGGACGCCAACACCTGCCGCTGACCGTTCCTTTTGCCACACCTTCGGTCGCGGTGAGGGCAAGCATCAGATGGTCCCGGGCTGGCCATACTCGATTGTGGCCGCGCTGGAGACCGACCTGACGTCGTGGGCGGTGGTGCTGGATGCGGTTGGTCCGGAGCCCGGCGCGGACGTTGCCGCGGTGACCACGGCCCAGCTCCGCGAGTTGGTCGACCGGCTCGTCGCCGCAGGTTAGTGGAAGCCGGGCGACCCCGATGTCCTGGTCATGCTGGGCACTGGATGCAACGCACCCCGCATCGCCCACCTGCTCACCGATCTGCCCGTCGAAATCCCGGCAGACTCCGCTCCGACCGAGCCAAACAAGGCGACCGCGCAGGCACGGTACCGCCTGCACCCACGGCTCACCCACCAGGCGCCTGGATCAAATATGACGGGCCGCTGCCCATCATCGAAGGCAGCGTCATCCGCTGAACGTGCGTCGGTAGGTCTGCGGGCTGACGCCGGTGGTGCGTTTGAAGCGGTCACGGAAGGTGGTCGGTGAGCCGAAGCCGACCTGGCGGCCGATGCGCTCCACGGAGTGCTCCGTGGTTTCCAGCAGGTGCTGTGCCTGGCGGATGCGGGCTCGGTGGAGCCACTGGAGCGGGGTGGACCCGGTCTGGTCGCGGAAGCGCCGGATCAGGGTTCGGGTGCTGGTCCCGGCCCGCTCGGCGATGCCGGCAAGGGAGAGGTCGCGGGCCAGGTTTTCCTGAAGCCAGGTGAGCAGCACCTCCAGTTCGGAGCCCTGTGGTGTGGGTGCGTGATCGTGGACGATGAACTGCGCCTGTCCGCCCTCCCGTTCGAGGGGCATCACGGACAGGCGTGCGGCGTCGGCGGCGACGGCCGAGCCGTAGTCACGGCGGATCATGTGCAGACACAGGTCCATACCGGCCGCGGCACCGGCCGAGGTGAGCAACTGGCCGTTGTCGACGTAGAGGACGTCCGGGTCGACGTCGATGTCCGGGTGAGTGGCGGCCAGAAGACCGGCCGCTCGCCAGTGGGTCGTGACGCGCAGCCCGTCCAGGAGCCCGGTGGCGGCCAAGGGAAAGGCGCCCACGCAGATGGACGCGATCCGGGTGCCGACGGCAGCGGCCGACCGCAGCGCGTCGCGTACGGCGGGAGGGAGCGGGGCGGCGACATCTGTGACGCCCGGCACGATGATCGTGTCCGCGCCCTGGAGACCCTCCAGACCCCAGGGGGCGCGCAGGATGAAGGGCCCGGCGTCAACCTCGTCGTGTTCGGCGCACACCCGGACCTGGTAGCCGGGCCGCCCGTCGGGCAGGCGGGTGCGGGAGAAGACCTCGATCGGGGTGGACAGGTCGAACGGGATCACCTGGTCCAACGCGAGAACGGCGACCGTATGCATGGCCAGAACCTACCTGCCCATCAGCTTGACGAACCTGGGCCCTCCTTGCGGAAGCTCCATGTCATCGCAGTTCACACCCTTCGCGAAGGTGTTGGCACTATTCCGTCGGAACGTGTCACTAGTGCCACTGGGCGAGATGCCGGGAAGCCGGTTGACTTCGGAGCATCCCGATGGAAATCGACGCCGAGGGAACACCCATGCACATCCAGATCGTCTTGTTCGATGGCTTCGACCCGCTCGATGTCATCGCCCCCTACGAGGTGCTGTACGCCGGCGGCTCGGCGACGGACGGCGCGGTGACCGTGGAGCTGGTCACCGCGGAGGGTCCTCGTGAGGTCGTCAGCGGCACCGGAGGGCTGACGCTGCGTGCCGTCGGCGCCGTCGACCCGGAGCGCGCCGACCTGCTTCTGGTGCCCGGCGCCTCCGGCCGCATGGGCGAACCCGGCGAGGCCCCGGAAGAAGAGGCGGGCGCCTGCGAGCGAACGCAGGACGAGTTCATCCCAGTACTGCTGGGAGGCACGCTGACCACCGAACTCCCCGCGCTCCTCAAACAGGCCATGGATGACCCGGACATCACCGTCGCCACCGTCTGCGGCGGCTCGCTCATCCTGGCCATGGCCGGCCTGCTAGATGGACGTCACGCCACCACCCACCACTTGGGCCACGACATGCTGGACGCCACCGGCGCCCACGCGGTTCGCGCGCGCATCGTGGACGACGGTGACCTGGTCACCGGTGCCGGGGTGACCTCCGGTCTCGATCTGGGTCTGTATCTGTTGGAGCGCGAGGTGGGCCCCCGCGTCGCGCATGCCGTCGAAGGACTCTTCTCCCACGAGCGGCGCGGCACGGTCTGGCGCGCGCAGGGCCCGATGCCCACCACCCTCTGAGGACCCGGTCATTCCCAGATCGGTCGCTCACCACATGTGCGCCGAAGGCAGCTGGAACCTGGCCATCGCCACACCCATCGGCACGACCAAGGCCGTGTTCGAACTCCGTGAGCAGGACGGCGCCCTGTCCGGCTTGCCCACGGAGCTGGCGAGGAAGTAGCACTCTCGCCGACGAAGGTCACCGGCGAACGCCAGACCGCCCCGGAGCGCCCGGCGTGACCAAGCTTCTTTGTCCTTGCACATGCTGGCCGCCATCGTCGCCGTCGGCCCGGTCACCGTCGCCGCGAGCATCCTTCCCGCAATGCTGAGCCGCCCGCTCGGCGACGCCTGACGATCGCCTCGAACCCGTGTCCACCTCAAGCCCACCCCACCTTGAGGGGCTCTACCCTCGGATGCGCCTACCTGTTCGTCGCAGTCACGAACTGGCGCCTCGATCCAGCCCCGGCCGCCGTCAAAGTCCTAGCAACTCGATCGTGGCGAACAGGCCCGTCCCAGAAGGAAGAAGTCATCCCCTCATGCACCTCGTGTCACCGGTGATCGTCGGCATCATCTACTGCCTGCTGATGTCCCTGATCAAGGAACCGCACCGACGCCACTTCAACGCGATCATGGTGGGCGGAGCCGGCGCCGCCTATCTGAGCGGGGGCGGATTCGGCCCGTGGGAACTCCCCTTCGTGGCACTCATGGCTTACGTCGCCTACCGTGGCCTGGACTCCTGGGCCTTCATCGGCGTCGGCTGGCTGCTCCACACTGCCTGGGACATGGCCCACCATGTCAAGGGCCATCCGATCCTGCCGTTCTACCACGACGCATCCCTGGCATGTGCCATCTGTGATCCGGTCATCGCCCTGTGGTGCTTCCGCGGAGGGCCTTCCCTGGTCGAGGTCCGGAGGCTGTTCGAAGGCGGCATGAAGAGGGTGTGGACCAAGTCCGAGTCGACCGGGAACTGAAGCTGCTGCCCGCGGCAGACCGCCAACTGACACTGGGCGCAGCGAGCCCTCGCCTCATCGCCCTGTCCCCTCCAGCCCAGCACCCCTACACTGCGGCACTGTCGTGTGGAGCGGGTGGGCTCAGGGGGTGGGTGCACTTTCCGCGTCGGGCGAGGGTGCGGCAGTTGATGCCGTGGAGGCCTGGCCCTGGGGCGGTTGTCGCCAGGGGCATCGCACGCCGAGACGCCGAGGGTGGCCATCGCCTCATTGCGCGGCGCGCCCCAAAGTGACGTTGCTAGCCGGTCGTTACGTCAGGAAGTGCCGCAGCATGCGTACTGGCCGACTGGCCGTACTGGTGGGGCGGCACGTAAAGCCGTCGCAACCGAAGCCCTGGAGGTACTGGCCGGGGTGCTGTCCGGCCTCGGCTCAGAGGCAGCCGAGCAGCTGGAAGTCACCCCGGGCCACCGTCGCCGCGCTACGCGAACGCGCCGAGCACGACCCGGCGACAGTTGCCCCGCTGTTCGCGCATTCCGGTGACGGTGGAACGGCCGCGACAGTGGATCATGGGGGCATCATTGTCTGCTCCCAGGGAAATTTGATGTCCAGCGCCACCAGCCCGCTCGTCCACCGTGCCCGAAGAGCGACAGCTACTGCGGCCGTAACCGCTGCACTCATCGCAGCAGCCGGGTGCGGCTCCAGTAGTAACGGCGCGAAGGGGAGCCCTTCAGAAGGCAGCCCGAAGCGGGCGGCCGCCACTGCCCCGACATCCTCGGGCGAAGACCGGACCGCCAAGCTCATCAGCGAGGCGATCGACGTGACGCTCGATCAGGACTATCTCCGTTCGACCCGGCGGAAGAGGACCGAGGGCACCACCGTCATGCACAGCGCGATGTCTGGCGACACGAAGGCGTGCAAGGCGCACGCTTGGAAAGGTGCTGCGACCTTGGACTGGGTCATCACTCCGTCGGCGCTCTACACACGGGGCAGCAAGGAAGCGCTCCAGGTGGCGCCCGAAGCCAAAAAGCATCCGACACGTGTGAAGGTGTTGGCTGACAGGTGGGTGAAACGCAACGCCGACGTCTACGAGGTGATGCGTGACATGTGTGCGCCGAAGACCCGGCGGGACTGGCTGGAAAAGCGTCTGCCCTCCCTTGGTCAGCTCAAAAAGACATCCTCAACGCAGCGGCCTGCGACGGTGCAGGGCCGACCCGCGACAAGGATCACTTACAAGTGGGAAGGAGGGGCGGTGGAATTCCACATCGCCACCGAAGGCAAGCCCTTCCTTCTGCGGGTCACCAACCCCGCCATGGATCTCGATGAGTCCTTCAGCTACTTCGGCAAGCCCTTCCGCGTGGCCGCACCACCAGGAGCGGCCACTGAGGAGGAGATGGCGGAAGAAGTTCTCGCGGCCCAGTGAAACAGTGACGCATGGCCATGCGCCGGGAAGCCTCCCTCCCGGTGCAGTCCGCGCCGGGCGCCTTCGGCGCGACGTGGAGGAGACGTCGTCCGGCGCGCCGATCGGCGGCGTGCTCGCGGGGCGCCTGGCTGTCGGCGGTCCGGGGCTCGCGGGCTGTTCGGGGCGCGGCCTCTACAGGTCGAACTCCAGGTTCAGTACGTCGTTGATCTGGACTTCCTGAAGGGAGCCCGCGCGGCGGCCGCCGTCCTGGAAGTAGACCTCTCTGAGGGCTTCGGCGGTGAGGTCGCGCAGCTGGGCTTCGCCCGCGCCCTGCTCCTGGGCGTCGAAGAGGCGGGCGGCGTGCTGGGGCGGAAGGGCCACGGTGAGGTGCCGGACGCGGTCCTCGTCCGTCGTGCCCATCGGCGCACCCGCGTAGCCGAGGCGGGCGTGGACGTCGATGACGATGCCGTCGGTCGTCGCCGCCTTCTGCCTGGCCCTGGCCCGGACCTGCGGCTGCCAGCGGGCCTTCACCTCGCGTTCCAGGCGCGCGGCGAGGTCCGGGCGGGGCTTTTTGATCTGGTCCTTCACGTACCGCTCGACGGTGCGCTGGGAGACGCGCAGCAGCTGGGCGACCGCCTTGGTGCCCTTCATCTGCTTGACCAGGTACCGCATCTGCGGGCCCGCGTTCTTGGGTGCCGGGCGCGTGAACGCCTTACCGGGCGAGGTTGAGTTCCGGCGCGTCGAACCGCTCGCGGACCTCTTCGCCCCACAGGACGGTCTGGGTGCCCTCGTGCTTGACCAGGCCGGGGTTGACGCCGAGTTTGAAGCCGCCGGGCAGCGGCTTTCCGTCCCGGTAGGGCAGGAAGTCCAGCGGACTCTCGCCGTCGGCCGCGTAGACGACGCAGTCGGAGAGGATCGCGACCGGGTACTGCCCGGTGAACGCCGCGTGCTTGACGATCTTGCGGTGGAGGTTGACGCGGGTGCGGGAGATGACCGCGGCGCGGATGTCCGGCCGCCACGTCGGGCGGGACAGGGCGCGCCACGGCTCGCCGGGGCGCCAGCCCTCACCGCGCGGGCGCTCGCGGAGCTTGCCCAGACCGCCCTTCACCGTCGCCTTGATCGCCGAGACGACGATCGCCAGCTCCGGGTCGCGGCTGCGGTAGTCGTCCATCGCCGCGAGGAAGTCGGCCGGGGCGAGGTCGGCGCCGACGCCGAGGTCGGCCATCGTGGCCAGATAGGCGTCGCGCAGGCGGGTGTACCAGCTGTCCAGGTAGCGGCCGTTCTCGTACCGTACGTACGCCTCAACCGGGTGCACCTCATAGCCGAGCTCCGCCGCGTAGGCCACGGTCGGTGTCGCATACCAGGCCGGGCCGGTCGGGCGGTCGCCCTTCGGTGTGAAGGGGCTGGGCAGCAGGCTGCCGTCCAGCTCCACCCACTCCTTGCCGACCTTCACCCGGGACAGGTCTACGTGGGACAGGTCGACCAGCCACGAGCCGGGCAGCTTCGGGTCGAACAGCGGGTTCTTGACATACGTCGGCGCGCCCAGGCCCACGGGCAGCCCGTTCGCTCCTGCGGCGAACGCCATGTTGACGTCCAGGCCCACGAGATGGCGGCGCATGCATTCGGCGTCGGTCAGGGGACGCGCCCAGTCGTACGCCTCCTCGAACAGCTTCTCCGCCGGGGTACGGATGTGAAAGCGCGGCAGGTCCTTGAGGAGTGGGTGCCCGTCGGGGGCCTCGCACGGAGCCGGGTCTACCGGGTCCTTGCCCAGCGAGCCGGGCGTCTTGTCGTCGGCCTGACGCAGAGCACCCGTCTCCTCATCCCGCACGGCATACGTCGGCGGGTGCAGCGCCGTCATCAGCTCCAGGCCGGTTACGGCGGTGGAGCCGCGCGGCGTCATCACCCGGGACGCGTACACGCCCAGCACGCGCGCGAGTTCGGCCGGCGGCAGCTGCGCGGCGTGGCCCCAGTGCCGGGTGTCCAGCGCGTTCCACGACGGAATGCACAGCTGTACGCACTGGCGGTCCGCACCCTTGGCCGGTCGGTAGATTCGCGCCCACGGCCCCAGCCCGCGCTTGGTCAGCTTCCACTCCGCGCGGGCCAGCTGCTTGATGACCTTGTGGCTCTCCGGGATCCGCCCGGCGAGCCGTTCCTCCTCGGTGAGGGCGACGGGCAGGCCAAGGCGATCCAGGGCAGCCTCGGTGAGTACGAGCAGCGGGTCGGCCGGCCTTCCCGGACCGGATAGCTTCGGCTGACCGAGCTTCGCCTCCGTGAGCGTCCAGTCCACCAGGGACGGGAGGGACTTGGCGGGCACGTCCAGGACCAGACCACCGACGCCGTACGCCACTACCTTGCCCTCTTCGAAATCGACGACCGCCAGCGGACCGTTCTCGAACCGCGGATCGGCGTCTGCCGGGGGCGCGGCCGGGGTCACCTGCTTCCCACCCGGACGGCGCGACGTCGACGACGGCCTGGTGGTGCGTGCCGAACGCGGCGCGGCTGCCGTGGCCACTGCGACGGGAGCAGAGGCAGGGGTTGAAGCAGAGGCAGGGGCAGGGGTCCGGGGCGTTTCGGGGGCTGTCGTGGCCGCGGCCTCGGGCGCCGGATCCTTGGGCAGCGGCTGCGCTTCCGCCGGGCGGGGTACGGCGGTGAACGTGGTCTGCACCGCGGTGGCCTGGACAGGCGCGGCCGTGTCCGTGGGGTCGGCGGGGTCGGCGGGGTAGAGCCCCGCGAGCTTGTTCAGCAGCCGGGCGTAGGCGTTGCGCTCCGGCGGACGCGGCTCGGTCTTGCCCGACTCCCAGCCGGACACCGTGGCCCGGCGTACCTTCAGCGCGGTAGCCACCTCATCGATCGTCAGGCCGTGCGCGGCACGCAGCCGCTTGCGCTCCGGCGGCGGTGGCAGCGCGGCGCGGGACTCGACCAGCGCGTCGACCGCGTCGAACAACTCGGACATGGGGCACCTCCAGTCCCACCCTACCCTCAGGGAACGTACGGACCACGCATTTACGCCGCACGAATGGCGTACCGATGGCGTACAGATGGTGTTCGAAGCGTGGCAGATGCCATCTGCTGGTCAGGGGGGCAAGGTTGTGCTCGACCTACCGCAACGCAGGCTGAGTGTTCTCATCGCACGTTGAGCGGTGCCGCCATCAGAAGGACACGGCCATGGCCAACGAGGCGACGGCGGTGGCGAGGTAGAAACCGGGGAACGCGAGGTTGTAGAGCACGCGGGCGCGCAGATGGAAGGCGAGCGCGCCCAAGTAGAGGAGTACGAGACCGCAGGCCGCGGCGGCACCGAGGGGACGCAGTGCCGGGGCGGAGAGGCCGAGGAGGAGGCCCGCCGCGCCAGCCAGCTTGAGGGCGGCGAGCCAGGGCAGCCAGGAGCGGGGCACACCCACCTGCGCCGAGTTGGCCAGCACGAAGCGCGCCCCGGCGAGGTCGGCTACGGCCATAGCGACGTTGATAGCGGCGGTGAACAAGGTGACGACGAGGAATGCGAGCTGGGTACCGGTCATGCCTTCAGGGTCCGCAGGCGCTTCGGCACCGTCCAATACCTGCTTCTATAACCTGGCGGCATGGACGTGGACACGCGCCTGCTGCGGTACTTCGCCGCGGTAGCGGAGGAGGGCAGCCTGACCGGGGCGGCGCGAGAACTGTTCGTCTCGCAGCCCGCACTGACCAAGCAGATTCGGCGCTTGGAGGACGATCTCGGGGTACCGCTCTTCGTACGTTCGCGGTCCGGGATGGCGCTGACCGAGGCCGGTCGGGAGCTGGCCGCGCGGGTGCCCGCCCTGTTGGACGGCTGGGACGAGGCGCTACGGGCAACCGGCCGGGCGGCGCGGCTGCTGCGCCTCGGCTTTCTGGACGCGGGGGCCGTGGGCGCCGTCCACGAGGTCATCGCCGGGTTCCGCCAGGCACACCCGGAGTGGCGGGTGGAACTGCGTCAGTTCGACTGGTCGGACCCGAGTGCCGGCCTGGCCCGGGGCGAAGCGGACGCGGCAGTGGTGCGTCTGCCGTTTCCGGGGCAGGAGGAGCTGAACGTGCGGGAGTTGTTCGTCGAGGAGCGTGGGGTGCTGCTGCCGGCTCGACACCCGCTGGCGAACAGCGGGACGGTGGAGTTCCGGGAGTTGTGGGACGAGCCCTTCGTCGCGGCCGGAGCCGAGACCGGGGCCTGGAGGGAACACTGGCTGGCGACGGAGGAGCGGGAGGGGCACCCAGTCCGGGTCGGCGCCGTCACCAGCCGGCCCGACGAGTGGCTCGGCGCGGTTGCTGCCGGCTGCGTAGCACTGGCCCCGGCGTCGACGGTCCGTTTCTACTCCCACCCGGACGTGGTGTTCCGTCGAGTTCGCGGGGTCTCACCGAGCCGGGTAGGGCTGGCCCGACCCACGGACCGGACACGCGAGGCGGCGCTGGACGAGTTGCTGGAGGCCATTGCGCGGCGGTCGAGCCGGAGTTGACAGAGCCCAGGCCGACCGAGTCGAGGACAGCTGAACAGCTCGCCCCGGCATCTGTCGACTCAAGTGCAGCACTCGCATCCGGGGCGGCAGCCGCAGGGGTCGTCGGCCGGGGCGGTCGTCGTCGCGGGGGCCGCGCAGCAGCCCTTGCCCTGCCAGGCGGCGCAGCCTTCCTTCACCGCGATGACGGCGATCACCAGAGCGGCGATCGGGTCGGCCCAGGTCCAGCTCAGGGTCGCGTTGAGGACGAGGCCGACCAGGAGCACGGCGGAGAGGTAGGTGCAGAGCAGGGTCTGCTTGGAGTCCGCGACGGCGCTGGCGGAGCCGAGTTCGCGGCCGGCCCGGCGCTGGGCGGCGGACAGGAACGGCATCACCGCCAGCGAGAGGGCCGCGATGACGATGCCGACGATCGAGCGGTCGGCTTCGCCGGTGCCGGTCAGCGCGCGCACGGCGTCGATGCCGACGTACGCGGCGAGCGCGAAGAACGAGACGGCGATGATCCGCAGCGTGGTCTTCTCGCGGGCTTCGCGCACCGCGTGCTCGCGGGCGGAGAATTGCCAGGCGACCGCCGCGGCGGAGGAGACCTCGATGACGGAGTCCAGGCCGAAGCCGATCAGGGCGGTGGAGGAGGCGATCGTCCCTGCGGTGAGGGCGACGACGGCTTCGATGACGTTGTAGGTGATGGTCGCGCCGACCAGCAGTCGTATGCGCCTGGCGAGTACCTCGCGACGGGCCGAGGTCGGGGTCGGGGTCGGGGTCGGACCGAGGGGTATCGCGGTCATCTCAGCAGCAGCCCTTCGTCTCGGCGTCCGGGCACGTCCTGTCCGCCTCCACGGCGACCACGGCGGTGCGCAGATCGTCCAGCGCGTGGCCCAGACGCTCGTCGGCCAGCTCGTATCGAGTCCGCCGGCCGTCCGGCACCGCTACGACCAGGCCACAGTCGCGCAGGCACGCCAGGTGGTTCGACAACCGGGTACGGGAGACGCCGATCGTGTCGGCGAGATCGGCGGGGTAGGCGGGGGCGTCGCGCAGGGCGAGCAGGACGCGGCAGCGGATCGGGTCGGCGAGCGCGCGGCCGAAACGGGCCAGCACCTCGATGTCACGGGCGAGAGTCAGCACCCCATGACAGTACACAGACTCCTGAATTCAGGAAACCATGGATTATCGCGGAGGTCCCCCGCTGAGACCGCCCAGAAGCTGATCGCCGAGGCGTGACATCAGAAGTCATCGCGATTGATCACGCCGCCCTCGCCGTAGGCGGGGCGTTGTCAGAGGCTCCTGCCAGGATGCCCCAGTCGGACCACGAGGTAGGAGAGACCATGGGCACCTGGGACGTCGGCCCCTTCGACAACGACACCGCAGCGGACTTTGGCAGCGACCTTGATGAGGCGGCCGGGGACGAACGCGGGGGCATCGTCCGCGGCGCTCTCACACGTGTGATCGACATCGCGGGATACCTCGAAGCACCCGAATCCGAGCAAGCCGTAGCCGCGGCCGCCCTCGTCGCCGCGCAATGCCCCCAGGGTGAGCCTGCCGATCCGGTTTACGGACCGGAGGAGCCCCTCCCCGATCTCACTGGCCTTCGGCAACTCGCCCTTCAGGCCCTCGACCGCATCACGACCGAGCCGTCCGAGCTGGTGGACCTATGGGCACAATCGGATGGCGGCGGCCCCTGGCGCGCGAACATCCGCCGCCTGCGGAACGTACTCCTGCCGCCGCCTCCCGGAGAAGTGCTCAGCCTGATCTGACCTACAGCAAGCACTATTTGAGCGCTACTCGGAAGGCCTCCATGAGCTGGGACGTGCTTCTCCTCCGCCTGCCCGACGAGGTCACCTCTGTGCGGCAGATCCCCGACGACTTCAGCCCGGCACCACTCGGCCGCCGACACGACGTCCTCGCGGCCGTGACTCAGGCCGTCCCAGACGTCGACTTCTCAGACCCCTCCTGGGGAGAACTCCTCCGCCCCGCCTGGGCCATGGAACTCAACATCGGCTCCGCGGACCCCGTGGACTCGATCATGCTCCACATCCGTGGCTCTGGCGACGAGGTGCTCGTAGCGGTCTTTCGCCTTGCCGAAGCCCTGGGCTGCAAGGTCCTTGACTGCGCAGAAGGAGAGCTCATCACTCCACGAAAGCGGTTGGGCTGGCATACCTTCCGGCAGTTCCGCGAAGGCGCGCTCGGCCCTCTTCACTGACGGAGGCGACCCCCGAGGGCTCTCGACACGCGGGGTCCTTTCGGGCCAGTAGCCGAGAGCCTGTGGCACCTGTGGCCGCGCCGCTTGTCGCCTACGACCTGCGCGGCCCGTCAGCGCGGCAGGAAGATCGGGTCAGCACCTTGGATGTGGCGTGCGAGGAGCTCGCGGTCGTGGAATGCGCCGTGGAGCACGTCCCCCAGCTGCCTGAGCGCGGTGATGTCGTCGCTGGTGACGACGAAGGTGCCGGACTCGGAGCCGAAGTCCAGTCGGTCGGCAAGTTCGGGCATCTGCGTATGGACCAGCGATTCGGCCAAGCCCTCCCAGCCGTGCCCGTTCCCTTCGGCGTCGTGCTCCTCGAACACCGCCTCTACTTGTTCCATGTCGCCCTCGAAGAGCATCAGGCAGTGCGAGGTCTGCGTTGCGTCGGCCTCGTCGAGGACGAAGGGGGCCAAGGGCGATTGCGTGGTCACGGCGTGATCGTAAGGGTCGGCTCGGACAGTTGACGGACAAGGCCCCTCTCCCCCGCACCGGCGTTCGACGACGGCGCTGGGACGGATGTGACGCACGCGCGCATGAGGCACAGCAAGCATCGGAGAGCGGGCTTCGGTACCCGCTGTTGCGGGGTGAATTGAGTCCGGAGTAGAGGGATAGGGGTCCCCGCCCAAGGCCAGCGCTGGTCTTGCGCTCGGCCTGGGTCGCGGCGTTGCCCTCGGAGTCGGCCTGGCCTTTGGCGCGGAGTTCGGGTGTGGCGCGGGCCCCTGGTTCCCTCCTGCGAATTGAGTACCCGTGCTCATGCGGCCTGCGCCGCCTCGTTCGTATGGTCCATCCATGAGGAAGACCACCGCGCTCCTGGCCCTGCTGCTCGCCGCCCTGACGACCTCGGGCTGCTCCATGCTGGAGCGGGAGTATCCCTCCGCCGACCCTGCGACGCTCTCCCAGCGTCTGACGGACCGCGCGCAGTGGGCGTACGACGGCATGGCCCTGCCACCCCATGAGGCGGTGACGCCCGTCCAAGTGGTCCCCGGCCACAGCTGCTATGCGGGCGGCCTCAGCGTTGAGAAGACTCTGCCTGACGTCGTCACCTTCGAGCTCAGGTGGACGGTCGAGGACATCCCGGCCGATGTCGCCCGTGCCACGGAGGCTCGCCTGCGCCGGAAGTTCACCTCGGCGGGCTGGACCCTCACCCACGACGGTAACCGCCGGGGCAAGGACTGGGTCGAGTTCGGCTTCCGCGTCCAGGACCCGGCGACCGGTGACCAATTCGACCTGGCGTGGAACGACTCGACCACCTCCCTCTTCCTGTCGGGATACACCTCCTGCGCGAAGGTTCCCTGGTCGGCGGCCGACAACCCGTCGCGGAAGACCTGGGCTCCGCGAAGCGCCTGACGCGCTCGTGCGACGAAGTGGAGCCGGCTCGCCCAGTCGGCGGCCGCTCGTCGGCGGCGAGGGCGACGTCGACGGCCCGGGTGAACAGGTCTTTGGGGCCAAGGACGTTGCCGTGGTCGGGGGTCCAGGACGTCGCTGTCGATGGGCGTAAGCCAGCGCTCAGGAGTTGTCGTCAGCGTGGTCATATGAGCCGACGAGCGGGATCGGTTGAAGCAGCCTGGTTGTCACAGGCGAGGCATCTGATCTGTCATACACGCTCATTCAACAGTCCTTCTGTCACCACAAGCGAAGATCGCCGAGTCCGCGGCCCTTCGTGGCGGTTCCATGGCCATGGCCCCTATACGCGCCGGGCTGGGCGTGTGTCCCCCACTCGGTCAGGTAGAGGCACCCATTGGGCAGGCCCGGAATCATCGGGTCGCAGGAGACAGGTGAGAAATTTGCGAACTGAGGCCGCCAAGCGTGTGGAACTGGTCTTCTCTCTCTTCGACGCCAACGGCAACGGAGTCATCGACTCCGGCGACTTCGACCTCATGACGGGCCGTGTTCTGAAGGCGGCGACCGCGTCGGACGACGGCGCCCGAGCCGCCATCCAGGCCGCGTTCCGCCGCTACTGGACGACACTCGCCACTGAACTGGACGCCAACGGCGACGGTGTGATCACCGTGGAAGAGTTCCGTCCGTTCGTACTCGACCCCGAGCGTTTCGGCCCCACGATCACTGAGTTCGCCCAGGCACTCTCCGCCCTCGGCGATCCCGATGGGGACGGCCTGATCGAGCGCTCCCTCTTCGTGTCGCTGATGACGGCGATCGGCTTCGAGGAAGCGAACATCCACGCGCTCTTCGACGCCTTCGGGCCGGACGCCGAGGACCGCATCACCGTGGCCACGTGGGCCGCCGGCATCGAGGACTACTACGCACCGGACAAGGCCGGGATTCCCGGCGACCAGCTGGTGGGCACCCGAACCGTCTGACACAGCCCGTCAGCGGCTCGCTGGGCCGGGGCGGCAACCGGTGCGGCGCAACCGAGTTGCCGCCTCCAGCGGAATGCGTTTCCCGGGCGGGGCTCGCGGCTGGCCCCGCCCTAGGGTCTGTCCGGCGGATCATGAGCGGTCTGGCCACCGTCGATGTCGGTGGTGCGAAGTAGGCTCCGGGGATGCGAGCTTCAGGGACATTCAAAGTTGTGGACTTCACGCCCGCCCCGGTGCCAAGCCCGGCGATCGAGACCGCGGTGTCCGTTGGTGTCGCCACGATGGACAAGCAGTTCGAAGGAGAGGTTGTCGGGCGGTCGGCCACGCTGTTCACCTCCGCGTTCGACCAGTCCACCAACACGGGCACCTATGTCGCCATGGAGTCCTTTGAGGGGGCATTGCACAGCCGGGCGGGCACCTTCAACTTCGCGCACTCCGCAACGATGTCGGGCGGATCCAGGCAGGGCGGTTCTTCGTCGTCATCGTTCCGGGCAGCGGAACGGGCGAGCTGGCCGGGATCACCGGGACCGGAGGCATTGCGATCGACCCGGACGGCACGCACCGGATCTGGTTCGATTACGACCTCGATCAGTAGCTCAGCAGGTCACGGGCGGAGCCACAGCCGGATCGAGGCCACGGTGACGGTGCCGTGGAAGATGTAGGCCCGCTTGTCGTATCTCGTCGCGACGGCCCGGAAATTCTTGAGCGCGTTGATCGTTCGCTCGACTTCGTTCCTCCGCTTGTAGATCGTCTTGTCGAAGCCGGCGGGCCTGCCACTTTTACTGCCTCTGCGTTGGCGGTTGGCCCGCTGGTTCTTCGGCTCGGGGATGGTGTGCTTGATCTGGCGTCGTCGCAGGTAGCGGCGGTTGCGGCGGGAGGAGTACGCCTTATCGCCACCGAGATGACCAGGCCGGGTGCGGGCGCGTCCGCCATCGAGGCGTGCGACACGAACACGTTCCATGACCGGGATCAACTGGGGTGCGTCGCCCCACTGGCCGGGCGTGATCAGGAACGCGAGGGGCCGACGGCCGCCTTCTCCGGCGAGGTGGATTTTGCAGGTCAGGCCGCCCCGGGAGCGTCCGAGTCCCTCATCGGGGCGGTGCTGGCGGGGCGTGCGTCTTTTCCCGGAAGCCGCGGAGACTTCTTGTGGGCCCCGGCGGCGTGCTGGTGAGCGCGGCAGGAGGTGGAGTCCACGCTCACCATCGACCAGTCGATGCGGCCTTCCGCGTCGGAGTCGGCCAGGACCGCCGCGAAGAGTTTGTCCCAGGTGCCGTCCGCCGACAGCGCCGATGCCGTTCATGCACCGTCTTCCACCTGCCGAAACGCGCAGGCAGGTCCCGCCACGGCACCCCGGTGCGCTGCCGGAACAGAACCCCGTTGATCACCCTGCGGTGACTCTCCCAACGACCGCCCCGTTGCCCGGACTTCGGCAGATGCAGCTTCAGCCGGGCCCACTCTTCGTTCGTTAGATCCCACCGCCCCATGCCCATGACAACGAACCAAGGCTGAGGCAGTCACAAGATCCGCCGGACAGGCCCTAGTGAGGTCGATGCAGATCGCTATCCTTTAACGCTCTTCTCTGGCCTTAAGAAGCTGTGGACGGTGGCCGGCTCTACAGGTCCGACAGGAGATCGTGCACGTGACGCCAGTCCGCTCGCACCCATCCGCTGATCCGCATCGCCTCCTTGAGAGCCTTGACCACTAAGTTCGGCTCGACCGCCTCGAAAGCGACGCTCCGGTCGGCGATATCCCTGATGAGTTCGTCGGGGCCAGACGCCTCCAAGGCGCGAAGATCGGCGCACGGTCGGGACGCCTCTGCCTGAGTTGCCCGGGGGGCGAACGGGACAACCGGCGGAGGCGTCCGCTCTCCCACCCGGGTGCTGGCGACGCAGGCGAGTGCCTGACGTCTCAACTCGATGCAGTTCCGGCAGTAGAACTCGTCCTTGATCTTCAATCCGACAGTGCGGGCCAGGTCGAACCGACGCCGATCTGCCAGGGCTTCGGTAATGTCGCGAACCGCCTCGGCGCGCGCTTCCAACACCCACGCCAAGGACTTCTCTTCACCCTGGCCGGTCGGAGGTCGGTCGTCCCGGGAGTCAAGGATGGACCGCGCGATCTGTTCCACCTTCCGCGGCTGTCCGGCGTCCGCGTACAGGATCGCGAGGTCTCGCAGTTCCTCGTACCGCCGGAACATGTCCACCACCGTCGACGCCTCGGTGGTGGCGTGGTTGAGCACCGCCCGGCCGTGGCGCCGATGTCCGGTCCGGTACAGGGCGGCGGCCAGTGCACGGAGCGCCGACAGGTGCGGAAGGGGATCCCTCCGCAGGTGCAGCTCACCGTCGAGTTCGGCGTACGCGGCTGACGCGCCCACGGTGTCGGACCGCGCCGCCCGGGACTCGACCATCGCGCGCAGCACGGGTACGCGGTGCTCGGGGGCGCGGAGCTCGGTGTCGTAGACCTCCCGTGCCTCCTGCTGCCGGTCGGCCTGGGCTAAAGCGATGGCGAGGAGGCCGCAGAGGGCCTCCCTGTCCTCCTCGTTGGGGTTGGCCGCCAGGGCTCTCCGGGCGGCCTCGAAATCGCCGAGCCGACCTGCCGCCTCGACGATGGATCGATATGCCAGTGTGGTGACCAAATAGTCGGCCTCGCACTGATCCAGCACGCGCAGCGCGCCGTCGATGCGCCCGGCCTTGATCAGCGCCTTTGCGAGGGCGACAAGGGACCGCGTGCTCTTCGCCCTGTGCGCGGCTGCGTCGATCTTCCCTGCGGTCAGCAGCGCAGAGACCAGAGACAGTTCGGTGACGTCGGGCTCGTGCCAGGACTTTGCCGCGGTCTCTTCTAGGTCCTCGAGCACGCGAGACACTGCCCGGTTTCGGCCAGCGTCCACGAGTAGTGCGACGAGTTTCCCCAGTGCGAAACCCCGGCGGGTGGGTGGGTCGATGGATCGTGCTGCCCGGCGCGCCTGTTTGAATACCTTCCCGGCTTCGTCGGACCGTCCGTGCCGGTCGAGTATGGAGGCCAGGCGCCCCAGGCATTCGGCATACTCCCCTGCCTCTAGCCCGGGTTGCAGGTTGCCGATCGCAGCCAGGGCTTCATCCAGGGCACCGCTCGACAAGAGGGCGGCCCACAGCGCGATCTTGCGCTTGCTGTTGGCAGTGGCGAACCACCTGTCCCGTGGGCTTCCGCCTGCCAGCGCATAGACGTCGCGGGAGTCGACGCCCGCTCCCGCGGCGGCGGCCGCCTCGGCGATGGCGGGGACGAGCTCCGGGCGCTCCGCATGGTCGACACCGGTCCGCACCGCGGACCACGCCTCGTCTACCAGACCGAGCGTCGCATAGGCCCGAGCAACCTCGGCCAGCGCTGTTGCGCGGCAATGGGGCCACGAAATGCCCCGCATGTCCGGCAACGCGCGTTCCAGGTCGTCGGCCAGCTTGCCCGCGCGTCCCCAGGCGTCCTGCGCCAAGGCCAGATACACCAGGGTCTCGGTCTTGCGCCTGCCGTACGTCTCGACGAGCGAATTGTCCCCGTCGTCGAGGGCGAGCGCGACGATGTCGTCGGCCACGTCGGCCAGGACGGTGGGATCACCCCTTCCCCTCCGGCGCAGTTCGCCGTCCACCAGCAGCAGGCCGTCCAGCCGGTCCCGCGCCATCGGCCGCAGCCGTACTTGACCAAGCGCCTCAGCCTCGCGCCCGAGGGCCACCAGCAGCCGGATCTCGGGATCCTCAAGCACGGCAACTCGCTGATTCACCACACACCGTGCCGCCGCCAGCTGAGCCGATCCGAGGGCTCGTGCGGGGGCGAGTGGAGTGGTCAACCGTTTGGAGGCTAGGTCAAGTTCGGCGACGTAGGAGCGGTCGCCGCCGAGGTGTGTGAACTTGGCGTCCATCCAGTGGCGGTCCCCGACGAGCAGGTCTCTGAGCTCGGCGTGCCATCCCGCCCCGTCGAGGTGAACTGCGAGATAGCGCAACCCGTAGTCACCGAGGGGCCCCCGCTGCGACGCCTCGGACGGGACCTTCAGATCGCCCACGGCGCGCAGCCGCGCGGCGAGACGGCGGTGCGCGGCCAACGCGTCCACCGCCAGTTCGGCGGTGTCGGCATTCCGCCGCGTGCCGTTGGCATGAAGGAATTCCCCGAGGGTTGCGTGGTAGAGGCGGTAGCGCCCGCCTGTCCGGTCGAGGAACTGACTCAGACGCTGCACGGCCGCCACGAGGTCCACATCGGTGGCCAGGGTGCCGGTGAGGTCACGGAGCTGCGCGGCCGTCAACGGCTCCAGCGCCACGGAGAGCACTTCGAGCACCGGGTGGTACAGCTCGGTCCATGCCTTGGCCCGCCCCGAGATGCCAGTGCCCGGGTCGTTGATCCGCACCAGCAGGGTGCCAGGTCCGTTGCGCAGTTGCCGGAGGAAGAAGGCGTACAGGTCGTCCAACCCGCTCGGAAGTCGGTCGAGAGCGAGGAGGCTGGCCAGGGACGTCCGGTCCCCGCTCCCGTCAGTGGCGGACTCAGCGACGGCTTGGTCCACCGCGCGACCAATTGCGTCAAGGTAGCCGATGTTGCCCTCGGCCTTGTCCGTCGCCCGCCCGACGAACTCGTCCGCCCCCACGTCCAGCGAGTCGAGCGCCTCGGTCACGTACGGTTCCGAGAGCATCAGCCGGGCATATTCAGTGAGGTCGCCGCGCACGCGCGCGTCTGTGCTGGGAAACTTTAGCTGGGCGAGCTGGCCGCCCTTCCGGTCCTTCAGCGTATCGAGCAGCGGTTCCGGTCGTGAGGTGAGCAACAACCGGACGTTGTCCGGTAGATCGACGGAAGCTAGCCACGACAGCAGGGTCATTTCCACGGGTTGGTACGGCACCTCGTCCAGCGCGTCGACCACGATCACGATCCGCGCGTGCGGGTCGATCCGGCGAAGCGCCGCCGCTGGATCGAGGAGTGCCATGGAGGTGAGATCGTCGAGGCTGACCAACCGGGGGTCTGCCACCCACTCCCGCACCCGCAGCCCGGTCACGGCCCCGCCGTTGCGGGCCACCTCCTGTCGAAGCTCCAGTACGGTCTGATGGAACGGCGAGCCGATTACGCGATCCACGTCCGCGGCCGCGGCGGAGCCCTCCCGCAGCACCTCGCCGATCCGCTGCTCCACGACGACCCGCACGGTGGCGGCGTCGAAGAGTTCCGGGCGCAGTGCCACGAGTTGGAACCCCACCCTCAGCAGCATGGCTCGGGCCGTCGCGGCGGACAGCGGCGAACGCTGGTCCCGGCGGATGAAGTAGACCAGCCAGTCCGGGTTCTTCTCGGCCAGTTGGGCCATCAGCCCGCTCTTGCCCACGCCCGGCTGCCCCGTCAGAAGGACCATGCGGCAGTCTGGTTGACCCAGAGCGGCAGTCACCTTCTTGGCCAGCCAGTCACGGTGCACGAACCGCGGAGCCTTGACGTACCGGTCGACGGTTTCGCGGAAGAACAGGTCCTGCCCTGCCCCCTGGTGCCTCTCCGTCATGGCATCACTGCCCGGGCCCGCCGACGGTGCCCTTGAAACCTTCCAACTTTCCCTTCTCGGCGACCGTATCGACCTGCTGACCGACCCGCAGAGAACCGCCCTTGCTGACCTCTGCCTCGGCGCCGAGCACCTGCCCCTCGACCACACCGAGCGCCTGGGACACGGAGACTTGGGACCCGGCCGGTTCGCGATCCTCGCCGCGGAAGGTGAACCGCTGCCCGTAGACGGCCTCCAACAGGGAACGTAGTCGGCCGGCGCGCAGTGCCAGCTCGCTGTCGGTGGTGTCGACATCGAGTTGGTCCAGCGCGTAAGGGGACAGGGCAGCGGACAGCTCGACCAAGGCGCGGTGCTCACGCGCCACGACCGCGGCGTCAACGTGGCCGTCGCCGGCCGGGGCGTCAAGCACTCCGCACGGAACGACAGGCACGTTGAGTTCAGCCGCATCGGCCGCCGCCTCGCCATCCTGTCGGCGTCGTTCCCGCCAGGCTCGGAGCACTTCGGATGCCTGGTCGTACAAGAACCTGATGCCCTCGGTGGCTGCCACGCTCCCCAACACTGCCAGTGTTACCGCGTCGGCCATGACGAATCTCCTGCCTCCGTTGGACCTCCCGCGCCGGATGCCGGCCAGGGGACCACAACTCGGTCCTCTCATCCTAGGCATGAGGAGGCCGGGGCGTACGAACAATGAGCCGCTCCGGACCTCGGCGCTATGGCCGTTCGAAGGCGACCGGCCGCAGGTGCCGTTCGGCCACTACCACCGCTTCGCCGGTGTCATGCCGACGTCATCCGGCGTCATCGGCTATACCGGTCCTCGCGCCCGGCCCCGGTACCTCGCCCTGCGCCTGCCCGATTGCCCCGTCGTGCTCGTCGCAGACGCTGACGAGCGTTCTGGCCTCACAGGTCGGCGGCCTCTTGGACACTGCCACCCCCGGGCCCCGGGCGCGTGCCGGGGACGGCTCTGCCTACACTACGGTCGAGGACCACCTCGACGCCGAGCTCGGCCGCGGCGCGAGCGATCTCCGGGAACGCGGGTGCCAGGTCGGCGCCGCGCCGCAACTGCACGTACGGGGACGGCCCGGTGAACACGATGGTCCGGTAACCGTCGTTCTCCAGATTTCGGCATGTCTCATGAGACAGCGCTGCTGGTCCGGCTTGCGGCTGGGGAGCCGGAGGCGGGCTTCAGGGAGATCGACAGCACTGCGAAGCTAGATGCGAAAACCCTCTTCGACCTGGTGAAACTCTCTTTCGGCGTGGTCGCCGGGGTCGGCGCGCTCCCGATCGCTCTGGGCAGACCGGGGCTTCCGGTTGGCTCGAGGCCGAGGAAGTCGACGGAGACATCGTCGTCGACGACTCGGACGGCGGCGAGCCGGCCGTCGGTACGGACGAAGGCGGTACGAGCCGCCGACGGCCCCGAGATACCGGACGAGGGCAGGATGGCCCCGGACGCCTCTCCCCCCGGGTTTTCTGGCGGCGCGCCGGCACCCTGACATCGATCACGCTCTTCGACGAGGAAAGCCGGACGATGAGCATCTCCCCGCCCGATGAACTCATGACGATCATGCGTCGTCTGGCCAGCACGGTCGGCTGAGGCGCGGCCCGCCCGCACACGTAGGCCCGGCGTGGGGTCGTGGATAGGGTCCGCCGCGCTCTGGGCCGGCGGAGAGCTGAAGACCGTCGATGGCGATGGCCGTGCCGGACGTGACCCAGGTGTCGGGAGCCGGGTTGTGTCGGCTGAGTACGAGCCGCGGTGCAGATGAGTATCCGCGCCCATGCTGCGGCGGGGCGGGCGCGGTGAGGATTGTGCATACCGATCGTGGAAGGAATCGATGACGAACCCCGGCACCTACGCGCGCTTGTACGGCCCTGCTCAGCCCGCACGGCGCTCTGGGCACTGGGGTCTCGTCGCAGTGGCAGGAGTGCTGTGGGCGCTCACTCTGACATCGCTGGCCTGGATCACGGTGCTCGTGAGTTTGGCCGCACTCTGGGGTGAGGCGGCAGGCGCGGACGCCGGCACCTTCGTCCTGCAGTACGTGGCGTTCGTCGCCGGTGCTGCCGCGGCCCTGACCGCCCTGGTGTTCGCCCCCGGCATCCGCCGTCTGTCATGGGCAAGCCGCCTGATCCTGGCGGGTGTTGTGGCCTGCCCCGTTGCCGTCGGCTTTGCGGTCTACTCCTGGGCGTACACCGGCTGACCCCCGGCTGCCGGACACGGCGAACGAGAACAGAGCCAACAGACTCTACATCCCTAGGCGAAACAAGGCTGCACACTCACACGGGCCTCACCAGAGAGGTGCAAAGGCGCGTTCTCAGCACCCGTACTTGTTCAGCACTGATCAGGATCCGAGTTCATCCAGAATGCGCAGGACATCCAAAATGTGAAGCAGTTGCCCATCAGCGGAGCGCGCCATCAGCATCACCTCATGGGGCGGCGTGTCGCCATAGTCGGCCGTGGTGATCTCCTCGCGGAGCTCGGCCTCGAAGCCGGCACACTGAGGGCAGTTCTTCCAGTGGATCAGATAACGGGCTGGTGCTCTCAGCGTGCTCCCGCGATCGTGCAGGAGGAGCGCAGGCGCCCCGCTGGCGTGGGTCCCGCTACCTTCGCGGACCTGGTCGACCGTGTGCGGCCGCTCGAAGCGGCGGGCATCGACGACGGACCCGATGATGTGGACATCGTCGCCGGGCTGGAAGTGGGATGGCTCGATGATCCGCTCGTGCACGGCACCGGTGAGTGACTCGGTCATGAGCATGGACGGTAGAACCGGGACACCCGGCGTGCGAGAGGGGTGGACCGGCCCGCGGGACGTACAACTGGGCTGAACCGAAGGATGGTTCAACCACCGCCGTGTGTGTCCCGTCCTGACCTCCGCAGCCGACCAACATCGCGCAGTGCCCCGCGAAGATCGGCCGCTGGGCCCGTGGGGGTGCGCTGCACCCCAACGAGCGCCCAGCAGGGGGGAGAGGCTGCCGATCAGGGGTCAGCCCGGCCCTCCACCGAACCGTCCCCCGCTCCAGGGGCGTTGCTCCTCATCTGCTGCGACTGCTGTGGGTGACCATGTCGCGAATTCGCCTGGCGGGACGGACCGGGCGGGACCCGTTCCTGGGGCTGACGCTGTCCCGGCCACGGTTCCCGCCAACGGAGATGGTGCATTGCGAACCTTCACGGGCTCGTTCAGCGTGGCCTCCGACACCCGCCTGCTCGCGGCCCCGCCCCGCTTCGGAGGAATCTGTGCCTGCTGTCCCCGACGATGCCCAGTCCCTGTCCCGTCTGGTTCGTCAGAGCCCTTCTGGGCGGGCCGGCGGCTGATGAGCGTGACATCGTTGCGAAAGACGAACGCGGCTGGCAAGCGCTCAAGGGGCCGCTGGCGCAGGACCCCGCGCTCTTCCCATAGCGAGACGGGATTCCTGCGCAGGCTCGGTGAAGGGCTCGCTCTCCCCGTCGCCGCCTTGCCCGCAGCCGGACTGCTCCTGCGCATCGGGCAGAAAGACCTCCTGGGCGGTGTCGGCGCGATCTCTCCGGCCGCGTCCGTCGTGTCGGCCGTGGGTGGGGCCGTGCTCGGCTATCTCCCTCTGCTCTTCGCTGTCGGTGCGGTCTTCGGACTGCAGCGTGACCGTGACCCGCACGCCGCCCTTGCCGCGATCGTCGCCTACCTTGCGATCAGTCACGCGTGCCTTCAGCTCAACCCACTGCCCTCCGACAAACTGGACACGCCTCCAAGCCAGCAGCCGTACGGGGCCCTGACCGGCATCCTGGCCGGGATCCTGACCGCCATGCTCTGGCGAAGACTGACCGCGCGGAGGCTCCCGCCCTTCGCGGCGCACGCCGCGATCCTCGTTGCGGCTCTCCTGCTCGGGGCGGCGCTCGGACTCGCATTCCCGGCGGTCAACGACGGCCTCGTCTGGTTGGCGAAGCAACTGACCGCGCAAGCAGTCATAGGCGGCGGGGTATTCGGCGTCCTCAACCGAGTTCTGCTCTTGACCGGGTTGCACCAGATCCCCAATACGATCATGTGGTTCGTCGCAGGCGAATACGCAAACGGTGTGCACGGGGATATCCCTGGATTTCTGGTTGCGCGTGATCCGGCTGCAGGATCATTCACCACGGGCTTCTACCCGATTGCGTGCGGCGCGTTGCCGGCTGCGGCAGTCGCCATGTGGCGCACCGCTCTGCCCGAGCAGCGCAAGCGAACCGGCCAACTCCTGGGTACCGCGGCCCTGATGTCCTTCTGCTTCGGGGTCACCGAGCCCATCGAGCTCCTGTTTGCCTTCGCGGCCTGGCCCTTGTACCTCACCCATGCCGTACTCACCGGGACCAGCCTCGCCCTCGTCAACGCCCTGGGTATCAAACACAGCTTTGCGTTTTCCGCCGGCGCGCTCGACTTCGGCCTCAACTTCCCGATCGCGACCCGTCCGATCCTGCTGCTGCCGATCGCGGCCGCGTACGCGGCGATCTACTACGTGCTGTTCAAGTGGGCCATCCTCCGCTTCAACCTCGCCACCCCGGGCCGCAGCAGCACTCCCGAACCAGCCGAGGACGACAGCGGCACCGGCGCCCACCGGACCGGGCCGCACGCGCCTCCACCAGGGCCCCGAGGAGCGGGACCGAGACCAACCCCTGCTTTTACTGCACTGTCCCCGACACGACAGCCCGCACATGCCCACACCACGGAGGCGTAGTACGTGATCGCCGACGAGATCCAGACCGGAAATTACCGCAACGGCGCCTTTTCCCTCTGATCGTTGTTGATCCGGGGCCGCAGTGGCAGAACCTGGGGCCCGGGATAACCCCCATGCGGTGCCCGTACGACACCGGCGAGTTGCTCGCCGTGCGCTGGTGCGCCCCCGAGAGCGCGAGTGCTCAG
The DNA here is from genome assembly GCF_000717945.1 of Streptomyces sp. NRRL S-920. NCBI lineage: Bacteria > Bacillati > Actinomycetota > Actinomycetes > Kitasatosporales > Streptomycetaceae > Streptomyces > Streptomyces sp. NRRL S-920. The sequence continues at coordinate 63,842 of NZ_JODF01000029.1, read as the reverse complement.
GCACCCGGCGTCCTGGCCCAGGTGCTCGCAACCGCTCCCCCCGCCCATGATCTGCACGACGCTGAACGTCTCAAGGCATTCCATCGGGCCTTGCCGCAGCACCTGTACCTGATCGCGCTCACCACCACGTCTGTGATCGGACCCTGGTCGCAACGCCCGGGCCAGTATCTCGCGGCGAGCCACCCGGGCCCTACCCCGCCTGTGGGCGTTTCCCGCCCGGCGTAACCACCTCGGCCAACCAATACTGGAGGACCAGTGCCTTTGACCACTCCGCAGACGGCTGTCATCACTCCGACAGACTTGCACCCCACCCGCCTGTCCTTCATCGAGGAGCTCTACGAGAGCCTCTGTGCCCAGGAGGGCGTCACCTGGGAGTGGATCGTCGCCCCCAACGGCCCACGAGCAGAGCCTGACCGCATCCCGCGGGCGATCACAAGGGACCCCCGGGTCAAGGTGATCGCCAGACCTGAGCCGGGCCCGGCTCCAGCCCGCAACACCGCCCTGAATTACGTCGAGGCGCCCCGCTGCACCTTCGCGGATGATGACGATCAGCTCGCCGCCCCTTTCAGCTTGGCGGTCCGGAACGAGCGCGCCATCATCACCGGATTGGGCTGGGTCGCCGGCCGGTCGGCCGACTGGGACCCCGAATCCGGGAGCCTTTCGACGTGGATGAGCCCAACCCCCGTCGGCCGCTCGCGGCCGGCGAGGTGTTGGACTACTGGCCGGACCCGCTCGCCAGCAAGCCACCGCTGGGACACTGCATGCTGCTGACCTCTACGCCGCTTGCCCGGGCAGTCGGACATGGCGGGCTCCACAAGGGGGAGGATTACGCCTACATCACTGGGATTTGTGGCCGTTGGGCAGGGGAGCTGCTGCCGGACGTCGTGTACCGTCGAAGGATGCATGCCGGTTCCCTGTCAAGTCCAGCGTGTTGAGCGTCGGCCAAGTCGCCTAACCATTCCCGCCCCGATGCTTTCGCTCTGGAGTCCCACCCTTATGCACCCCCTCAACGAGCCTGCCGTTGCTGTGATCACTCCGACCGGCCTGCGGCCGAATCGACTGCCGTTTCTGGAAGAGCTTTATGAGAGTCTCCTTGCCCAGGAAGACGTGACCTGGGAATGGATCGTCGCTCCCAACGGGCCGCAGGCCGACCCGGGCTTGCTCCCGCCGGCCATCGTCAAGGACCCGCGAGTGAGCGTGGTCGTACGCCCGGGCCCGGGCCCCGCGCCCGCGCGCAACACGGCCTTGAACTACGTACGAGCCCCCCGTGTTGCCTTCGCGGACGACGACGATCGGCTGCCCCCGTCGTCGCTGGCCATCCGCAACGAGCATGCGATCACCACGGGGCTGCATTGGGTCGCCGGCCGGTCCGCTGACTGGCACGCCGAGTCGGGGAGCCTCACGACCTGGATGTGTCCTACCCCTGTGGGACGCCACGAGGCCGGCGACGTCTGGACGTTCTGGCCGGATCCGATGGCGAGCAAGCCGCCGATGGGTCACTGCATGTTGCTCACCGACACTCGCCTCGCGCGCGCAGTCGGTCACGGCGGCCTTCACAAGGGAGAGGATTACAAGTTCGCCCTCGGCGTGTGTGGCCGCAGTGCCGGTCTCATGCTCAGCGACGTTGTGTACCACCGGCGAGTTCATGATCAGTAGTGGAGCGCCGAGGACACCTACCGGGACGAAGTCAAGTTCGATGCCCGCCGTCACGCCTGGTTGCTGGGGCGCGCCGAACGTGAACTGCAGGCTGAGCGGGGCGATGTAGGTTCCTGTAGGTTCCGCGATCCGGTGCGCACTGTACCCGTGAAATGCGCATCCGATGCGCAATTTCAAGGATCTGTGCGCACTGACTCCGCACGGTAACTAGCTTCCGCCCTATGGCTATTCCGAGTCCAGCCCAGGCCCGCGGGAAGTACAAACAGCCGATGGCCTCGGTGCGTTACAACGACGCGTCGGTGCGCAAGGTCCCGTTCAAGGATCTGCGTTTGGCGGATTTCACATGGTCGGTTCCATGGCGGAAGTTTCGTTCCGTCCACGGCCAGGCGCACTACTCAGGGCGGTACGCGTCGGCAACTATGGCCGGGCCCGTGGTCTATGAGAGCCGCTTGGAGCTGGCACGGCTGCTCCTGGCCGACATGGATCCTGCCGTGCGGGGAATCCATGCCCAGCCGTGCCACCTGACCGCTCGGGTTGGCGATCGGGTACGGCGGCACGTGCCGGACTTCCTGCTGATCATGGAGTCGGGAGCGGTGCGGGTGGTGAACGTCAAGCCCGCGGATCGGCTCAAGGATCCGAAGATCACGGAGGCGTTGGCCTGGCCGGGTGAACTGGTCGAACGGCACGGTTGGGAGTACGAGATCTGGTCCGGGGCGGACCGGGTGGTCCTGGAGAACGTCCGGTTCCTCGCGGCCTACCGTCGCCCGGGCGTGGTGCCGGAGGCCGAGATCGAGCGTGCTTGGGAAAGCGTGCAGGACGGTGACCGACTGGGTGTGGCCGAGCGACGGCTGGCAGCTGGGCGCCCCGACCACGAGGCGCGACCAGCTCTTTTGGCGCTGGTGTGGTCTGGGCGGCTGACCACTGATTTATCCCGCCCGCTGAGTGGCGACTGGGTCCCGCGGAGGTCACTGTGAACGCCTGGACAACGACTCTGCGGACTGGTCTGCCACTCACCTATGACGGCGAGCAGTTCACGATCGCGGAGATCGAGGGCCGCCGCATCCTCCTTCAGCACATGTCGGCAGAGGGCCGCCCCACGTGGCGGCAGGTCGACTTGTCGGTGCTGCTGGCACACCCCTCTACCGAGTTCCTGGTGGAGACCTCGCCTGCGGAGCCGGCGGCCGCAGCGTTGGTGGGCGGCCTCAGTAGTGCGGAGGACGATGCGCTCACCGTTCGGTTCCGGCATGTGCAGGAGGTTCGCTTCGGCTTTCAACTGGGTTCTTCCGAGCTGGCTTTGGAGGGTGAGCCACGGCCGGACTATGCGCCAGAGGTGCCTTTGATGCACCGGTACCGGGCAAAGGCCGCCGAGCTCGGAGTCGACCCAGCGACGGTCCGGCGATGGGTGTCCAAGGTCGAGCGGGACGGGCCGGCCGGGCTGGTGAGCAAGCGCCAGCCCAAAGGCGTGCTGGATCGGGCCGATCCGCGCTGGTTGGAGATGGCACGCACGGTGATCGGGAGTCTGGAGAAGTCCAGCCGCCCGGTTCGTGGCCTGGTGCTGATGGAGATCGAAGAACGGCTGGCCAAGAAGTACGGCCGTGATGAGGTGAGCATTCCGAAGCAGACCACGGGCTATGCGCTGCTGAAGGAACTCGGTCGGGGGACGAACGCGTTCCAGGGCAGCACGAAGGGGAAGCGGTCCATCGCGAACCGTCCGCAAGGGGTCTTCGGCAAGCTGCGGGCCGCGCGGCCAGGTGAGTACGTCGTGCTGGACACCAACAGCCTGGATGTCTTCGCAATGGAGCCGGTGACCTGCCGGTGGGTGCAGTGCGAACTCACTGTCGCCATGGACCTCTACAGCAAGGTGATCACCGGGTTGCGTCTGACGCCGGTGTCGACGAAGTCGACCGACGTGGCCGGTGTTCTGTTCGAGACGATCCGACCGCGGGAGGTGTCGTCTGCTGGAACGGGTGAGCCGCTTCCGTACTACGGGGTTCCTTCCACGGTGGTGTTCGACGCGGAGAAGCTGGTGGACGCGCAGGGGCAGCCGCTGCTGCCCGCGGTCGCGGCAGAGACGATCATCTATGACCACGGCCGGATCTACGTCTCGAACCACATCGCGAGCGTCAGCGCGAAGCTCGACATCTCGCTGCAGCCGGCTCGCCCCTATACGCCGACCGACAAGCCGGTGGAGCGGTGGTTCAAAACGTTGAACCAGGGGCTTCTGGCGGCGCTTCCCGGCTACAAGGGGCCAGACGTGCACAGCCGGGGAGAGAAAGTGGAGGAGGAGGCGTACTTCTTCCTGGACGAGCTTGAGATGATCATCCGTGAGTGGATCACCTTGATCTATCACAGGCGGCACCACCGAGGGCTGACGGTTCCGGAGGTCCCGGGTCTGAAGCTGAGCCCTCTGGAGATGTTCGAGCACGGCGTGAACCGGGCGGGGCCGTTGCGTATCCCGTCCAGGCCGGGGCTCGCGTTCGAGTTCTTGGAAGAGGAGTGGCGCCCCATCCACCACTACGGGGTGGAGATGAATGGGCTGCGCTACAACGGTGACGGGCTCGACGACTACCGCAATCGGATCAGCCCGCACCGCGGCGAGCACGCCGGGAAATGGCCCGTCGCCGTGGATCGCGCCGACATCAGGAAGATCTACTTCCAGGATCCGGGGCAGTCTCACCTGTGGCACACGCTGGACTGGGAGCACGCCCCGGCCCTTAACGGGCCGGCCAGCTTGGAGGCATTGAAGTACGCACGCCGGATCGCAGCCAAGACGCATCGTTTCCCGGACACCAAACGCGCCCTGATCGAGTTGCTGGAACGCTGGGGTGCCGGGCTGACCGTGGATCGGGCCGAGCGGCGCATGGCGGTGCGCTTGTCGCAGGACCGTCTGCGCCTGATGGGCGGAGACGGTTCCGGAGTCGACGAGATCGACGAGCTTCCTTCCGTGCGCCGTCTGGCGGAGCTCAGCTCGCCAAACGTGGGAACAGGCCGAAGGACGGCACCTGATCTGCAGGTGGTGGTCGTGCCTGCGGATGAGGACCTGGGCGGGGACGACGACGAGGACGAGGAGTGCGAGGCAGTCCCGGCAGACGAGGAGACTGCGGGCCTGGTCGATGAGGATGAGTACTACGCCGATGTCTGGGAGAGCCGTTGAGTAAGGCCGACGGCCCCGCGCCGTTCGAGGGCGACGACCGCCAGTACAGTCCGACCCGGCTGGCCGGATGGCTGCAGGAGGTCTACGGCCCTGACCGGATCCGGCCGGAGCAGCTGAGCCGGGCCCAGCTCGCTGAGCTGTCGCCGCGGGCGCGATCGGTGCATAACGACAACCGGGAGGTCTGGCACGCCAACATCGGCCCCATCGACACTCCGCAACTGCTCGCCCTCCACGCTGATTTACGCGAGATCGTCGAAGCGAACCGGCAGGACGGCAACAAGACCAAACCGGCCGCCCTAGTGGACGCCCACCCGGGGCTCGGTAAGAGCACGGCGGTACGTGCGTACGGCTGTGACCTGTTCAAACGGCAGGTGAACCTGCACGGGGACACCACGGCGGCCGGTGCCCGCCGGGTGCCGGTCATCTACATCGCGCTGAGCGGCAACACGCAGATCCGCGGTCTGAACGCGGCGATCTGCCGGTTCTACGGGCTGCCCGTCAAGGGGGACGCGGACACGCTGGCCGAGCGGGCCGTGGACGCGGTCTTGTCGATGAAGACCGTCGCCATGATCATCGACGACATTCACTTCCTGGCGGGTTCGAAGTCCAACTCGGTCCGTATGGCCAACCAGCTCAAGTATCTCTCCAACGTCTTCCCTGTCACCCTGATCTACGTCGGGGTAGGCGTCCAGGAGCGCGGCATCCTCCACGAGGGCTTCTCGCCGAGGGAGAGCCCGCTCGCCCAGTTCGGGCGCCGCACCACGGCGCTGACGCTGGCGCCCTTCCAGGTCGATGACGACGAGGGCCGCCTGCAGTGGCGTCAGCTGCTCAAGACGATCGAGCAGAAACTGGTCCTGGCCGAGAAGCACCCCGGCATGCTCGCCGAGGACCTTTCGGACTACCTCTTCGCCCGCTCCACCGGGCACTTCGCCTCGCTGATGTCGCTGATCAACCGCGGCTGCCTGCGCGCGATCCGCAGCGGGCACGAGCGCCTGGACGAGGAGCTGATGAACCAGGTGAAGAACGATGCCGCGGCCGAGGAGGCCCGCAAGGAACTGGAAGCCGAGATCAAGGCCGGCCTCAAGACCACGCGGCCCAACCAGGGTCCACGACACCGGAGGAAGTCGGCATGACGGGCTGGAGTGAGGAGCGCATCCCCATCGCCGTGGCACCGGTCCCGGGGGAGGCCCTGGACAGCTGGCTGGAGCGGTACGCACAACGGCTTCGGATCAACACCTTGGACTTCGTCGACTATCTCGGTCTGCCGCGCTCGTCCGCGCGCACGATGGTCCGCCGCCTGACCGAGGACGAACGCGAGGTGCTCCAGCGCCGCACCGGGATCGGGGCCGGGCAGCTGAGGGCGATGACCCTGGAGCCCTACGACGGCTCCCTCGTGCGCATCGACCCGGTCACACGGCGCCTGCGGTGTCCGCCCACCTGGCGGCACTACGGCAACACCTCCCGGTACTGCCCGGCCTGCCTGAACGAGCAGCAGGCACGGTGGCAGGTGCGCTGGCGCCTTGGCTGGGTTTTCGCCTGCACCCGGCACAGCCTGCTGCTGCTCGACCTGTGTCCCCAGTGCGGCAACGCCCCGCCCGTGGCCACCCGCGGCCGGCACCGCGTCGTGCCGCCGCCGGAAACCTGCCGCTCCTGGATCATCCAGCGGGGCCAGGACGTCCGCTGCGACTTCCCCCTCGCCCACGCACCAGCGGTCCGCCTGCCCACGAACGGGGCGGTCCTCGCAGCCCAGCACGCGGTGGACACCTCCGTGCTCGCCGACCACCACGGCCCCGCTGCACGCCAGCGCGGCGGCGAGCTGTCGTTCCTGGGCCGCCGGGCCCTGCGCGGCATCCAGGCGCAACTCGAGCTGGCGCCACCCGTGGTCGGTCAGGTCCTTGAAGAATGCGGCGGGACCACACCCCGGGTCGCCGCCACCCAGGAAGTGCATGACGCGCACAACATCGCCGTCGGCACAGCCCTGGCCGTCATCGCCACAGACCCTGAACACCCTGCCTCCGACAAGTTGTTCGCCTGGCTGCACCGCGGCAACGGGCAGCCCATCGGCATCCCCCGCGATCACCCGACCTCGGATCTGGGGAACTGGAGGCCGGCCGGGCCACGCGTGATCTCGCGGATCCTCAAAGCCTCGGACGGACAGCTCACCCTCAAGGCCCGGCTGCGCTACCGGACGGCGACCCCCGATGCCGCCCCTCCCGCGCTCACCGAAGCGCAGGTGAGCCAGCGGGCGGCGAAGCTGCCCGGGATGCTCTGGGCGTCCTGGACGCTGCGGCTGCTGCCGGCCAAGGCCGCCCACCAGCCGCGTATCGGCGGCATCCGCCGCGCCTGCGTGAACCTGATGCTGATCCCCGCAGGCCCGATCGGGCACCGGGAAGCCACCCGGCTCATGGGCAACAGCCACTTCCGCAGCCAGCAGGAGGCGCTGCTGGCCTTCGTGGACGAGGACCACATCGCCAGCACGCTGGCGCACTTCGCGCACGTCGTCGACACGCATACAGTCCCGATCAACTACGCACGCCGTCGGGCCCTGTTCGCCGACGAGAGCGTCGATCTGTGCCTCGACGAGTGGCGGCACCGGGAGATCTGTCGCAGCTTCGGCAGCCGCCAGTTCACACCGGTACATCGGGAGCGGGCCCGCTGGCAGGTGCGCCGCTTGCTGCTGGGGGCCGAGCCCCACCGGGGCAACCACCCGCCCGCATGGGCTCACCGCTTCACCTACCGGCTGCATCCCGATCTGCGTGCTTTCTTCGCTGATCAGGCCGCTGCGATCCTCGCCGCCCGCAAGATCAAGGAGCCGGTGTGGTGGGAGCCGCCCGACGACTGGCTCGACGGGATCGCGCTGCCCGTCGCCCCGCTGGACGTCACCGTGGACCGCCTGGCCGCGCTGCTGCAGCCGGGGCCGAGCGCCGGCGATGTGGCCAGCGAGCTCGGCCTGACGATGCACCAGTTGCGGCTGCTGCTGGAGAGCCGAGGAGTCAGCGCCCCGAAACCGCCCGAACCCCGAGGGCCGGGGCACCTCACTCCCCGGCAAGGTGACCTTGCACCCGATCGCCTGCGCCACCTCTATGTGGAACGGGGGATGCAGCAGAAGGACATCGCCGAAGTCGCCGGATGCAGCCCCGATATCGTCCGCTACTCCTTGAGGGAGGCCGAAATCCCGCTCCGGCCGCGCCGCGCCGCCGGTGAACTCGCCCGGTCCGTCGACCCCGCCTGGCTCGCGACCGAGTACTACGTCAAGAGGCGCACGGCCGCGGACATCGGACGGGAACTCAACACCGGCGGCAACAGCATCACCAAGCTCCTCGACGCATGGGAGATCCCCCGGCACCCCGTCAGCGGCCACACCCCTCCGCCACGCATCCACACGAATCCGTTCGACGGATTGTTAGTGAAGCTCTCGCCGGCCATGCGCCGCATCAGCATCCGCCAGAACAGCCTGACCGCCCTGCGAAGCGCGGTGCTGGTGCCGGGATACCCCACGCGCCGCTCGGCAGCCCTCGCCCTCGGCATCCCCCGCACAACGTTCAACGCGCGCCTTCGCCTGGTGGAAGACGGCGCCGGGTTCGCCGTGTTAAACCACCGCAAGCGGCCGGTCAGGGTGACGCCCCGCGGCCGAACCCTCCTCAATGAGGCCAGGCGCCTGCTCCAGCTCCTTGACGCGCAAGAGCCCTCAGCATCAGCCGACGTATATTAGCGAACCTGACGGATCTCACCGCACGATCCACCTGCAGGCTGGATCATGAGGGGCGTGGAGGACTGGTCTGATGGCAACGACCCCAATGAGCTGCGCATGTCTCAACGCCGCCCTGCAGGAGAACGCGGAGCTCGCCCTGCTGAAGACAAACAACACACGCCTGAGGGCGCGCCTAGGCCAACCGCCATGCCCGGCCCCCGCGCCGTCGGCCGCAGCCGACCCCATGCCGGTGCCCCCGTCCTTGGTGCTGGCGGCGGGCTTCCGTGCGCCGGCCCCTCGTCCGGCACCGTGGCGAAGATCACTCTGCTACGGGCTCTGTTCGCCGGACGCGACGACGTGTACGCAAGGCGGTGGGTGAGTGCACGCACCGGGCGGACCGGCTGGAGCCCGGCCGAGGCCGACCGTGCGACAAGACCCAGGACGACGCGGACCGGGTGTTTGGGCCGCTGGCCGAGGAGACCATCCACCGCCACCTCGATCCGTCCAACGGCGAGTTGACGGCAAGCTGCACAACGGGGGCACAATGACGGTTTTCGAAGCCTTGCAGGCAGGGGATCCGGACCAGGTCGGGCCGTACCGAATAGTCGCGCGGCTAGGCGCCGGCGGCATGGGGCGGGTCTACCTAGGGCGCTCACGAGGTGGGCGGCCGGTAGCCGTGAAGGTTGTACGCCCCGATCTGGCCGACGACACCGGCTTCCGGCACCGATTTGCTCGGGAGATCACGGCGGCCCGCCGGGTGAATGGAGCCTTCACCGCAGGAGTGATTGACGCAGACCCGCACGGGTCCCCGGCCTGGCTAGCGACCGTGTACGTACCGGGTATCTCACTCGGAGAGGCGGTTGCCACCCACGGTCCCTGGCCACAGGAGCGAGTACTGGCGTTAGGCGCGGGGTTGGCCGAAGCCTTGGAGGTTGTTCATGCCGCCAGAGTGGTCCACCGAGACCTAAAGCCCTCTAATGTACTGCTCGCTGCTGACGGGCCCCGAGTCATCGACTTCGGCATCTCGGTCGCCGACGAGGCCAGCGCTCTGACACGGAGTGGCATGGTGGTGGGCTCGCCAGGCTTCATGTCGCCGGAGCAGATCACCGGCAATCCAGTCACTCCGGCCTGCGACGTCTTCTCATTGGGCTCGGTCCTGGTGTTCACCGCCACCGGAGCCGGTCCCTTCGGCTCCGGCCTGGCCCATGCTGTGAACTTTCGCGCCGTGTATGAAGAGCCCGATCTGCAGCGAGTACCAAACAGTCTGCGGGCCGTAGTGGCAAAGTGTCTGACCAAAGACCCCTCCCGACGGCTCTCCGTACCAGAGCTGCTGGAACAGCTAGCTGTGACCCACGGAGGTAGGCAAGCCGTAGCTATGAGCCTCGCTGAAGGTGGCTGGCTACCCGAACCCGTTGCCACCGCCGTTCGGCTGCGGGCCACCGCACTCAACATCCAGCACCCATCACTCTCCGCACCATCCTGCCAAGCTGGCAGCACGCGGCTTGAGAAGGGGGGCAAGGTCTCGCTGACCACCAAGGCGCCGGACCTCACAACCGTAATCGTTGTGCTGAATTGTGACGTGCGGACGCCAGCGGGTCCAGACTTCGATGTTGACGCCAGTGCCATATTGGTTGGCGCCAAAGGGAGAGTGATATCCGACCAGCACTTCGTATTCTTCAATAACCGCACGAGCCCAGAGGGTTCGGTCGAACATTTCACTGTGGGAATGGCCTCCGAAGAAAGGATCAAAGTCGACCTCGTCACCGTCCCAGCCGAAGTCACAAAGATCGTTTTTTTAGCATCAATCTACGATGCCGCTAACCGGCAGCAGACCTTCGACGATATTCACCAAGCGTCCGTCCGGGTCATCAACCCATCAGGCGACCACGAGATAACCCACTACTCGTTCCCCGGGGCAAGCTCCAACGTCTCCGCAGTAATTTTGGGTGAGCTCTATCGACGTGGTACGGAATGGAGGTTCCGAGCCGTCGGTCGCGGGTACACCTCCGGCCTGGTCGGTATCGCACAAGAATTCGACATCAACGTCTGACCTTACTTTCGCTACTCAGCACCCTCCTGAATTGGCTTCAGGAGCAGGAGCCTCTTCCGGGTTGAGCAGGCGCGTACGGCACCGTCGGCAACCCACCGCGCAGGCGCTCCAGTTCAGGGCGCTACGCCACGAGCCGTGACAGCGCCCGCTTACGATATCCCTCCTTGCGCTCAGCGATCTCAGAGTCCCGAGAGGGCACTTGGACAGGCAGGATGCCGCTGTCCCCGTCGAGTCGCGCGCCATGCCACGCGCGACGCTGACACCCCGCCACGTGATCTTGGACAGTGGTGACATCCAGTAGTTGTCAATAACAAACGGCGAGCTCAGCGGTTGACCCGTCGTGCGATCATTTCGGTTCGGCTGGCGTAGCCGAGCTTTCGCGAGGCTCAGACATGACGACCACACAACGGCCGCTACCGACCGTTGCGGAAGTCCGAGCCTAAGGCTCGCAGTCAAGACCTCGATGTTCCGCAACGGGGCAGAATCCGGCGCGGGATCTGGGATGCCTGGCACGCTACACACCCTGAACGACCTCAAGGGGCTTCTTCGGGCCATGCCCGACTGACTGGCTGACACACTCGTTGCCACCTATAGCAGCGGATCCCCGGTTAGCGAAACCGGGGAACATCCGGGTCATTGCCCTTCCACCGCCCCCCGTTCAGTCCGTGGAAGGACCTCCTCATGCCCCAAGCCACCTGCCCGCCGTACATGCCCGAAGACATCCTCACGCCCGACCGGCGGTGGGCACAGAACCATCGCTACGCAGAGCAACCCCCGATGGCCCCCGCTCAGGAATCCTGCTCATGATCCGTACCGTCGCGCGGTGCTCATCTCGTGCGGAAACCTCCATCGCCGCAGGACCCAGTGCTCACGAAGCTACGGTCCCTAGAGCGAGTCTAGGTTCCGCGGATTTGTGAGCAATTCTGCGTGACCATGAGCACTGGTTGAGCATTTCTGCGTGATCATGGGCAGTGGTCACGTTCGGTTGCCTACTGCCTGCACTATTCCGTCTAAGAGATCACGCATACATGGGGATCGCAGCAAGTGCACCGGAAACTGCGTTCGAGATTGAGCACCCAAACGTTGGGAAACATACAGTTGTGCTTCTAGGCGCGTTACAAGCCGCCCGCCGCAGGATGATCCGTAAGACGGTACTTTCCATTGGCGCGGCCTTGGCCATCGGCTTCGCCGTGTGGATCGTGTTGGACCCGGGCGTGACTGGACCGCTTGCCACGATCGCTGGACTGTTCACCGGCATGATCGCATTACTGCTGTCTCTCACTGAGTTTCTTCGCCGCGAACCGGTCCGCCACGATCCTGCCACCCTTGCCGACGACCTCGGACTGCGCCTGCGTGACCAGTGGTCGGAGGAAGCCACAGCACGCCAGTTGCGCGACCCGCGGGTACTACCGCTAACTTGGAAATCTACAACCAGGAACATCGTCGATGATCTGCGCTCTCCCAATTCCCCAGTCGTGCGGATACGACTGGACGGCCGGCTCGATGGACGCTTCGACGAGGCGACCCGCCGGCTCGCCGAGGGCTGGGCCCGGATCCCGAACGGCCGCCTGGTCATCATCGGTGAGCCCGGTTCCGGCAAGACGGTACTGGCGATGCTGCTCACGCTGGGCCTGCTCAGTATCCGCGAGCCGGGCGGCTGTGTTCCGGTGCTTCTCCCGGTTTCCTCCTGGGACCCGGTCCGCGAGCGCTTGGACGACTGGATCGTGCGGACACTCGCCCAGCCCTATTACAACGACCGTCCAGAAATCCCGCGCACCCTCCTCGCCCACGGCCTGCTCCTTCCCATTCTCGACGGCCTCGACGAGATCCCGGAATCTGCCCGACGCAGCGCGATCCGCGGGATCAACCACGCGATAGGCGGCGAGCGACCTGTCGTTGTGACGTGTCGCGCCACCGAGTACGAGGACTTGATCCGTGGTGGCGCGCCAATGCTGCGGCAGGCAGCGGTGGTCGAAATCTCCCCCGTACTGGCCGAAGACGTCATCGCCTATCTTGCAGAGGTGCACTGGCCTGCCCACGTCGACTGGGCGCCGGTCTTCACCCACCTGCGGGCACGGCGGCAGGGCGCGGTGGCCGCCGCATTGTCGACGCCGTTGATGGTGACGTCGGCGCGATTGGTGTACGAGCGAGGCTGCGGAAGTCCGCGGGAACTGTTGGATGCCGAACACTTCGACTCGATGCATGCGGTGGAGGACCACGTTTTCCACAGGCTGATCGACGCGGCCTACGCGCCGGATCCGAACCAGCCCGACGAGATGGCGACTTCAATCCCCTGGAGCCCCGCGCAGGCGCGACGCTGGCTGACGTTCCTTGCAGGCTATCTGCACGATCGGCGGGAGCGGGATCTGGCCTGGTGGCTGATGAGCGGGCGGTTGCTGTCGGCCTGGGCAGGACCGGTAACCGGTCTGGCAGGCGGGAGCCTGCTGGTTTTGGCTGCCGTGTTGTGGATGCCGATGACGGACAGCATCGCGCTCGAGGACCGGGGCTTGGCCGTCGTGGTCTCCCTCATCGTCGGCGGCGTCTTCGCGCTCCTGAATTCTCTTGTCTGGTACGTCTCCGAAGCCAGACCGCCTGGTCGGCTCACCTGGTCGGTGCGTGGATCGCCGAAACGCCTCGCGCGCGGATTCCGGATGGGACTGGTGCTCGCGCTGGTTTCCGTGGTGCCTCTCATGTTCGGGTGGACTGCCATCCGCGTCATCGACAAGCCAGGCGATCAGAAAACTCCCGTGGCGACCGCACTGTACGTCGAGGCCCTCACTGTGTCCGTGGCTCTTGCCGTGGTAGTCGGTTGCGCTCTGGCCGCACACAACTGGCTGGACGCGCCCCCATCGCGGGCAACACAGGTCAGTCCCGCCAGCTCACTTCGCCAGGACCGCCGTTCGTCGATCGTCAGCGCTACGACGGCTGGCCTTGTGGCAGCCTTGTTGGGGCTGCCCGCCTGGTGGGTGGGCACGGTGGCCGGCGAGCTTCTACTGGGCCTGCTAACCGGTTGGACAGGCTGGCCGGGCCGCTCTGATGTCAGGCTTCTCGCAGCCGACCGGTGGAGCACGCTAACCGGAGCTTTCGGCAACTCAGGCTCGCTCCTAGGTGTTGCCTTGCTATTGCCGGGAGTGTTCTTCAGCCTGCTCGTTCTCATGGGGCGGGCGTGGCCCCGCTTCGTCGTAGCCAGGTTCTATCTTGCGGTACGCGGCAAGCTCCCATGGCGCCTCATGACGTTCCTCGCCGATGCACGCCGCCGGGAACTGCTGCGACAGGCGGGTGGCGTATACCAGTTTCGGCACATCCGGCTCCAAGAAACGCTAGCTGTGCAGCCGACGTACGGAGATACCGTTCAGGCACGGAACACAGCGCAGCGGTCGCCAGTGAGACGCAGACTGGTGCTAGTAGCGGGCACAGGTCTAGCAGTTGCAGGGATGTTCCGGTTGCTCAGCGGGCGCAGGGACGGGAGTGTGGCCAGACTGGCAGTTCCCGGGCGGCGCAGAGTCGTAGGAGTGGCGATGCGACCTGGGGCAGGACGCGAGGTCGCCTTCGCACTGGATGACGGGTCTGTGTGGCGGTGGGTCGGATACGCCGCGTCGCCTTCAGTCTCACTGGCCGCAGGCTACCCCCAGTATACCGAGCCTGATGAGCCGATGCCGGTGCTCGCTTTTTCCGCGGACGGTGACCTCCTCATGGCAACTCGTGAGTCTGGGGGAGGGGTGAGCATCTGGAACCTGGCCAGCGGCGGGATGGAGCAAGTCGGCTTTCCATCTGACACATCGACCTCCGATTCACTTTTGGCCGTACACGGTGACCACATGGCCTGGAGCGACTCGTCACACATCGGCGTGTGGAAAGCGATCCGGGAAGATGATCCATCTTTGTTCGTCCGGTGGGAGTTCTTCGACGACTTTCTCAAGGGCGGGGAGGGCGACAACCTTGAGGACGCCAATCTTGAGGGAATGGCGTTCCTTCGCGACGGCAGTCTCGCTTTCATGGGCGATGGAGGCGGAACGTGGCGATCTACTGCTCCAGGATTCAACGACCTGAAACGTGACCTCCCATCCATGCGCCTGAGTCCTGAGGCGGTGTTCGATTCCGAGAACGGGGCGACCCTACTCATCAGCCGTTTCGATGATTCTCTCGCCGTCTTCGGGCCCGAGGGAGCCGAACTGTGGCGGCGACGCGGGACAGGCTGGACCTCCACGCCGCATACCCTGGGGGCGGCGCTGCGCACCGGAGCCTTTCACCCGAAGCGCCCCCTTCTCGCTGTTGCTGAATCGTACGGTGGCGACATACAGCTCTGGCACCTCGACGACGCTCCTTACCCTCGCCAAGGCGAGAAGCTCATCGGGCACAACAACTCAGTACTCTTCCTTGACTTCAGCCTCGACGGCCATTGGCTCGCCACAGGTGGCGCCGACGGCACTCTGCGTATCTGGGACGCCACGATTCTGTAGCGGTGAATGGGCAGCTCGACCGGAGACGCGTGACGGTCTCTTCCCGACTCATACCCGGTAGGCGGAAGGTCGGAGACGGCAGGCGCTACTCACAGCGACCGCCAATGGCATCCCAACGGAGACGTTCTGCTCGTAATGAGCACCCACAAGCAGCGCTCATCACTCGCGGAATCCGCCGTTCCTGCAGGAGTCCGTGCTCACGAGGCCGCGGACCCTACAGCGGTTGTAGGATCCGCCACTTCGCTGACAATGAAGGCGCTCCATTGACAATGGATTGACAAATCCGCAGACCCGTTGTCAACGACTACCTACCGTAGCGGACATTGTTGATGCCTTTCCGGTCTTCCCCACTGGGATGGGCCGACTGCGGCCCTTCGCCGACGGGCTCCCTGCGGGTGACGGGAGCAGCGGAGCAGCCCGGCGTGCCAGAAGCAGTGCTCCGTTCGCCACTGAGTGGGCATGGCGGTGGGGACACGAGTACGGGCCGGGTTCAGCAGACCACCCAGCATGTGTGGGATCCATCCGTGCCGCTTTGCCGCTCAGTGCTCCCTCGTGACGCGGCCCCTGCCGCCAGACCCCGGAACCCGGTGGTTGGCCCGCACAGACACCGGGTGCAATGTGTGAGAAGCCGCTGATGAAGCCGACATGCCAAAGGGTGAGGACCGACGTGTGCTCTCTGGCGTAGAGGAAATGCGCTGTCCCGGCCCGTTCCGCCCCCTCTTGGGGGAGGAGGGTGGTGGGTAGGACGTTCCGGCCGTGTCGAGCTCCCCTCCGTAGCCGGTGCAGTCCGACCGTGGGTGTCGGCGTCGCGGGAATGCGCCGGCACCCACGCGAAGTGGGCGGGACACGGGGTGGGCCTGGACCACGTCCGCTTGGCCGCCTTGATTTGTGTGCTCGGCTATGGGCGGCTGACCGCGTCGCCGATGCGGCAGCAGCCCGCGAATCGGCGGGTTCGACTGCGGAGTTCGATGTCCGGCCGGGGTGCAACGGGTGAATGCACGAGCTAGATATGGCATCGCGCGGACAGCGGGCGGCGGCGGTGGGACGCTTCTTGGGTCCGGCCGCCGCCGGAATGCGGCGGCGGCCGGGTGCGCGAGGCACCGAAGGCTCCCCTCGGTCGGGCCTCGCGCGAGGTGCCCTCCGGGTGGCAGGGCCGCGGGAGTTGCCCCGCCGCCGCCTGGAGGGCAGGGGCTGGGGCCGCGTTGTCGGCGACGCGGCTCCAGCTGGCCTCACGAAGACGGTCACGGCCCGGGGGCTGGGGGCCTGGGGTGAGAGTAGACGGGCGGCCGATGTGATCGGTAGCGCGGTCCTGGTCAAGCTGCCTGGAGAGCCGCTCCCGGGCGGAGGGCGGCCGCGGTGGGGTGCAGTGCGGGCCGGGTCAGACGGCGGCTCATCAAGGTGATCAGTGCCAGATTGACCATCGCTTCCGCGTGGGCGGGCAGCCTCTCGTAGTCCCTGACCAGCCGTCTTGCGTGCAAGATCCATGCGAGGCTGCGTTCCACGATCCATCTGCGGGGCAGCAGGACGAAGCCGGCCGCGCCTTTGGGGCGGCTGACGGTTTTGATGGTCAGGCCTAGTGTCGTCTTGGCCCAGGAGACGAGGGTGCCGGCGTAAGCGCGGTCGGCCCAGACGACCGCGATCTCCGGGTGTTCCGCGCGCAGACGGGCCAGGACGAGACGGGCGGCGTTCGCGTCGTGCGTGCTGGCGGGCGTGACCGTGACCAGCAGCGGAAGCCCGTGAAGGTCCACAACGACGTGTCTTTTGCGGCCGTTTATGCGCTTGCCGGGATCGAATCCGCGGGAATCCTTGCCGACCATCTCGGCGGCTTTGACCGACTGGCTGTCAATCACGGTCGCTACCCCGTGCGGTGAGGCGCCCATGGCGCACCGGACTTCGCGGCGCAGGTGATCGCGGATCTTCTCCAGGGCCCCGGACTTCGTCCACCTGCGAAAGAATCCGTAGACGGTGGCAGGTGGCGGGAAGTCCGCGGGCAGCGACCGCCAGCGACAGCCTTCAGACACCACATAGCGCAGGGCATCGATGATCTCCCGGCGAGGGTGCCTCTCCGGCCGCCCGCCTCGTGGCGTGGTGCAGGCGGCAGGCGGGAGCAGGGGCTCGATGACCGACCATTCTTCATCGGTGGTGTCCGAGGGGTAGCGCCGCCGCCGCATCCGCGCGCCCCCTTTCAGGCGATCAGGTCGAGGGTGGCCTCGACCGCCCTGATCTGGGTGACGATGTACTGCACCCGCTTGTCCTGCGGAGCGTGTGCGGCGTGCGGGGCGATCGTGGCGTCGGCCAGACGGCGGGCTTCGGTCAGCAGCTCGCGGATGCGGCTCACCTCGAACCGTTCCAGCTCGTCGGGATCGAGAGTGAACATGTAGCCGTCCAGGCGGCTGTAGACCAAGGGCAGCCAACCGTTCCTGGTGATGGTGTCCCGCAGCATCGCCAGCCCGTCGCGGGCCTGGGCGCGGGTGAGTTCACAGGCCGCCATCAGCTGGCCGAAGTCCAGTCCGGCCGGGCGTGCTTCCATCAGGATGCGGCGGATGCACTCGGCATGCCGCCGGGCGGCATCGCCCTTGCGGCGTGAACGTGCCATGGCCCCTCACTCGCCCCGCAGCAGACGGGCCAGCTCCTCGTCCATATCGGTCTCGCCGGTGGAGACCGCGTGCTCGACCCAGTCACACGCGGCCCGCACCCGGGACAGGTTGTGCCCGATCACTTCCTGGGCGTCCAGGGACAGTTCCCGATCCCGCATCAAAGGCACCAGGCGGTTGGTGGAGGCCACGAACTTGTGGCAGGCGCCCACCAGATCCAGGAACTCCATTGTGCGGTCGATCGACCGCACCACCGGAGCCACCGGATTCTCCTCCTGCCCGGGAACCAGCTCCTCGCGGGCCTCCTCGGCCTGCTTCCAGCGCTGGGTCTGGGCCTTGTTGAACAGGTGCACGGCCGTGCCATCGCCGGCAGCCCGGAAGGCGACGCCGGGACGGCGCAGGAAGTCGGTCGCCACCCGCGCGGCCACCTGCTCATCCGTCGCCAGATCATGGATGGCCTCGACCTTCTCCTGGACGGACTGCGGGGTGTCCACCTGCCATCCCACCTGCCGCTTCGCCGCGTCCCCCGTCCACTGCAACTTCCCGGTCCGCGGATGCCTGGGCGGGTTGACGATCCGCTCGAAGCGGTCCTGAAGCTTCTCCAGGATGCGGTGGATCTCGAACGGGACCCCCTCCGCCCGGCGTTCGGGCGGCCACTTACTGGCCGTCTGCCGGACGATCCGCACCTGGTTGTAGGAGACGCCGATGTCCTCGGCGAACATTTCCAGCGTCGCCCGCACTCCCAACGGTTCCTCGTCTGTTGCGGGCTGCGAGCCGCCGTGCGGACGCAGCGGCTCTATCTCCAAGGCGTCGTCCCCGATTTTGAACTGGATCTTCGTCTCGTCCAGGACGAGCTGCCGGTCCTCGGCGACGAGCTCCTCGTAGCGCTTGCGCGTCACGCTCCCGACCTTCATGCCTGCGGACATCGCGCCCACCCCACAACAGGCCGGAGCACGGCCTCTCTTGGCCGTAGAGAAGAACCCCGGCCCGCCCGTCACCGGCAGAATCCGACTGCCGGCCCCCCAGCGGAAGGCGCACCACCAAGGCGCGTGAGGCACCCGCAAGCTCTCCGCAAAGCCCCCTGCCACACCACCGTGACCCCAGCGCGTACACAAGCCTGCCGTTCACTACGACGACCAGTGAGGCGCCCGCACGAGATCAACTGAGGATTGAAATCAGGCTCTGATAACGCGGACCTCCGGGCAATGCCGACGGCATCAGGGAGCCGCAGTGCGCGGCGGCGGCACAGAGGCTGAGTCCTGTGCCGCCGGGCGTGGTCCTGTGGCTCAGAAGTCGTTGGTGGTCAGATAGAGGTAGTGGTAGCCGACTCCGCCACCGTTGAAGTGCCAGAAGTTCTTGTTGTAGGGCCGGTCCCGCATCGCGTACAAGGCGGCGCGGTCGAAGCCGATGGTCCTCTCACACACCAGGTCGTCGTCGTTGGTGACCCATCCCAGGATGGCGTTGAGCAGGCCGGCTGCGATGCCGAGCAGGGCAGCCCAGCCGGCGGCCTTCTCCGCCCCGTCGCCACCGGCCGCGGTCATGTCGGCGGACGCGTCCACGGCATACTCGGCGAAGCCCGCGAGAGCTCCTCGCAGGTCGTCGTAGAAGCCGCCAGGGCTGTCGTCCTGTTCCCAGCACTGGAACTCGACCGACAGGTGCTGGTCGACGGGGCCGCTGTACGCGTACGTCTCGCGGGCGTTGAAGTCGTAGTCGAACACCGTGGGGTAGTCGTTGACGTCGATGTCTCCGTACTTGCGGGTCTTGAACGACTTCTTGATGTGTTGGTCGCTGCCCGCGCTCACCGCTCAGTAGATTTCGTCGCTCCCGGAGATTTCTCCCGATTCCTTCAGGCAGTCGAACTTCTCCATCCGCACCCGCACTTCGTTCAGCACGCCCTGGGTGTCGGCGGCCGGGCGCGGGCCGGTCAGGATGGTGACGCCCCGCCCGTACTCGCCCAGCGCTGCCGCGAACTCGTCGCTGTCTGCCATGTCGCGCTTGCTGACATCGATGATCTGGACGTTGGGCTGGGCGCAGATCTCCTCGGCCAGGGCAGGCAGCGCGGCCTTCAGGTCTGCCTTGCTGAACCCGCTCTCCATCGGCCGGCTCGTGATCGCCTCGGGGAGCACCGCGACCGGGCCACGGGCGCAGGCGTCGCGGTACGCCTGGCCGAAGGCCGGCAGTTCCTTTTCCGGCAGGAGCGTGGTGGCGGTCTTGAGCAGACGCTGCTCCAGGTCCGTCAGGGCCAGGCCCTCGTCCTGGCGGGCGGCGGCGTGGAGCAGCACCCCGACCAGCAGGTTCGACGAGCGGTTCATCCGCAGCCGGCGCTCTCCCCGGCTCTCCTCACCCCGGACCCGGGGCGTCCCGGACAACGAAGCATTCAGGCGCTCCAGGCGCTGCTCAGCGGTAAAAGGCGATCCCGACACGAACGACCACATCCTTGATGAAAGCTGAGAAACGCTCCCGATCTGGGAGCGCTGTGCGCAGGTGAAGTTGGCCATCGGGAGATCGGTCTCTGCGAGCCCCGAGGCGTACAGAAGCAGTGCAGTTCAACGGTGTCACCGATGCCAGACCGGCTGCGCGACCGCGGGTCGGAAGACCGGCTCTCCGCAGCGGCGCGCCTGTCCCCTTCCGAACAGGTTCTGCACCCGCCCCGACCGCATCCGCCGGTCCGCCGCGCGCTCTGAACACTGCCCCGACAACTGCGCTCGCTGGTGGTCAGGCTGAGTTCTGCCACAGGCATTCCCTCATGCTCCAGCCGGACACGGCGTCCCGCCTCACCCCACCATTCCACCAGGTAACCGCGTGAGCGCACACAGTGACAGAAGCTGGCTGATCTCACCATCCGGACAGCAGATGCCGGGCAACCGCAAGCCCCAATGCTGCGACATCGCCGCAGTGCGTCGAGTCCGCAAAGGAGCCCTTCGACTGCCAAGGGCGCCTGCGGCGCCGCAACATAGCCGACGATCACCGGTTTGCCTAACCGGTGATCGTCACGACCATTGAAGCCTCAGCCCATCCCCGAGCCTCACGTGGAGAACATGGCCACCGCATCCCTCTCGCGGCCTGCGAACCCAAGATCGCCTACCAACAGTGACGACCCCTCAGGATCCAACAGGCGGTTCTGCTCATGGTCACCGACAACGCACGCTGCTCATCACCCGCGGAATCCGGTGTTTACGCAGGAGACAGTGCTCACCAACTCGCGGAACCTACAGTTCCGCGGTTTCGCAAGCACTTCCGCGTGATCACGAGCACCGTTCGAGCATTTCCGCGTGATCAAGGTCAGCGGTAACGTTCAGTAGTGGCCAGTTATCGGCTTTGGGCACTCTTCCGGTAGAGAGGTTGCACATCTAGCCGGGGTCCGCCCGGTGAGGGCGGACCCCGGCGGTGGGTCAGGCGGCCTTGCCCGGCTTGGGCAGCCGGAACATCAGCGCCCACATCACCGCAAGAGCGGCGACGATGTACCAGATACTGCCCGCGAACGCTTCGGTCACCGTGGTGCCGTGGCTACCTGCGGGGGCGTGATTGAAGAACACCACGGAGGCCGTCGCGATACCGAGTGCGGTACCGATCTGCATGGCGGTGTTGAACAGTCCCGCAGCAGAGCCTGCGTCCTCGTGGCCGACCTGGCTGAGGGTGAGCCCGGCGAGACCCGCGCCGACCATGCCGAAACCGGCACCGACGAGGATCATCGGGGCGACGGCGGCCACGAACGGCGTCTCAGTTTGCTGGGCGGAGACCATCAGCTGGTAGCCCGCCAGCGTGAGAGCGATCAGTGCGGCTCCAGTCTGCGGCACGCGCCGCATGTGGCGTCCCGCCCACTTGGAGGCCAGCATGGCGCCGGCCATGCCGCCGATGGAGATGGCGACGGATGCCGGAGCGAACTGCCCGGGCGTAAGTCCGAGGCCGGACTGCATGAACAGCACCCACGTCAGCAAGAAGAGACCGGAGACCAGACCGAAGACCAGCTGCGCGGCGAGCCCGCCGGCGAACGCCTTGCTCTTGAAGAGAGACAGCGCCACCAGCGCGGACCCGTCCTTTGCGGTCTTGGCGCGCTG
The DNA here is from genome assembly GCF_000717945.1 of Streptomyces sp. NRRL S-920. Classification (NCBI taxonomy): domain Bacteria; kingdom Bacillati; phylum Actinomycetota; class Actinomycetes; order Kitasatosporales; family Streptomycetaceae; genus Streptomyces; species Streptomyces sp. NRRL S-920. Next base: position 42,179 of record NZ_JODF01000029.1, on the reverse strand, counting down.
CTGGGCCACGAACACGGCCAGCACGACCACACCTGCGGCGAGCATGAAGAAGCTCCAGAGAGGCCAGTGCTTCTCGCCGCCCACGGTGAGCGGGTAGGCGATCAGCAGGAGACCCATTGAGGAGAGCAGCATGCCCAGCGGGTCCAGGCGCCTGGCCTGCTGGTCACGAGACTCCGGGATGAACTTCAGAGCGAAGAGCACGGTGGCCGCGCCGATCGGCAGGTTGATCAGGAAGATCGTCCGCCACCCCAGACCGGCGATGTCGGCGGCGGTCAGGACAGCGCCCAGGACCGGCCCGAGGACGCCGCCGAGCGACATGATCATGCCGTACATGCCGAACGCCTTGGCCTGGGATTCGCCCTGGAAGGTGACCGCGATGGTGGCCATGACCTGTGGCACCATGACCGCCGCTCCGGCGCCCTGGAGGGCGCGGGCGGCGACCAGGAAGTCCGGGCCGGTAGCGAGTCCGCACAGCAGCGAGGCCAGCGTGAACAGCATGGTGCCGGCGATGAAGACCCGCTTGCGCCCGAAGAGGTCACCCAGGCGCCCGCCGGTGATCAGGGCGAGGGCGAAGGTGAGGGTGTAGGCGGCGGGGATCCACTGCACGGCGGCGCTGGAGGCGCCGGTGTCCGTCTGGATGGACGGCAGTGCGGTATGGACGATGGAACCGTCGAGCGCGTTCATCAGCTCGGCGATCAGGATCACGACGAGCGTGATCGTGGCAGCACGGGCAGCGCCGGTGGGGCGGCCGGTGGTGTGGGTGTCGGTTGACACGGTGGAGATTCCTGTTCGCGTACAGAAGGGGAAAGGGGCGGGGGCAGCCTGGGCATGCCCCCGCACGCCGTCTGGCGCGACAGGGGGAAACAGGGGGCAACGAACCCAGGCCATCAGGGAGCACCGCCGTCGAGGCATGCGTCAGCGGTCCACCATCGCGGACAACCGGAAGAGCGCCTCAAAAACGAGCGGCTGCTTACTCGGCCTGGGGGATAGGTCATCACCTCGGAACACAGCGCCGGACCCCAGAACGGGCACCGACGGAAATACAACGGAACTACATCAGCCTAAAACGACCTCGGGCCTCCATGCAACGGAATAAAATTCGCTTGTGCCGAGGCGTCGCAGCGTCGCCGCAGCGAGTACGTCATTCGCTCACCACTCCCCTGACCCGGAGGCGCGCCTTGCCGTGGATGCGTGGCTGACGCACCCGACCTGGTGAGGGGCCGGCGCCAAGGCATATCAATCCTCGATTGCGGGGCGCAGACGGCTCAGCAGGCGCTCACTGTGGTGTCCGTAGTTCGGGTCATTGAGGGGTGCCGAGATGAAGTCGGTGCGCACAAGGCGGCGTTTCAGGCGTACCTCGAGGCAACCGACGCAAAGGACGTTGTCCTCGGCAGCACCAGCGCATTCCCACACACCGTCGAGTACGGTGTACCACTCGTCAGGGCCGTCCACGGGAGCGGTCGGCAATCCGCAGTCGTCACAAGGGAATTCACTCCTTGCCGGAGAACGCCGGGCACCAGGCGCCGCAGCGCGGATGCGGCTGAAGAGCCTGGGCACCAGTTTCTCCCGCATTTTTACGCGGAAACGCGGCGGTCCACCTTGCCCGCCTTGATGCAAGAGGTGCACACGTTCATGCGCAGAGGCGTTCCGTCCTTGACGGCCCGGACCGACTGAATGTTGGGGTTGAAACGGCGGCTTGACCGTCCCCGGACGTGCCGGCTCTGGGCGCGGGACCCGGAGCGGGCCACACGCTTACCGAAGCTGGGCTGCTTGCTGCACACATCACACCGACTGGACACGATGTCTCCTTCTCGTTCAGATCATGGACGGCAGCGGCTCATTCGTGGGCCGACCGGGCTCAGATTCTTCCAAGTCACGACGACCCACGAACCGGTTCCGGACCCGGCATTTTCCGGCTGTCGCCGCGCTGACCAGCGGTTATAGAAGATTCAGGGGCCGCCGTAGGGGTGCCATGCAGGTGAAATGCATGGTTTCTCGTGCAGATTTCATTCGGGGGGGCGCGGTGACGGATGGGGGTACGGTCAGATCCAGCCGCGGGCGGAGGCGGTGCGTATCGCCTCGATGCGGTTGCGTGCCCCGACTTTGCGGTTGATGGCGGCCAGGTTGTTGCGGACCGTCCCGGGTGAGAGATGCAGGATCTCGGCGATCTCGGGAGGCGTGTGACCGTGCGCGGCCAGGCGCAGCAGGTCGGTGTCGCGTTCGCTGAGCGGGTTGTCAGGGGTGTGCAGAGCGTCAGTGACGAGCCGCGGGTCCAGGACGCGGTCACCGCGTGCGACCTTGCGGACGGAGTCGGCCAGTTCGCTGACCGATACACCTTTGCTCAGGAACCCTTCGACCCCGACCTCCAGAGCAGTTCGCAGGGCGCTGGCGCGTTCCAGCGTAGTCAGGATGACGATGCGGCAGGCGGGCAGTGCGTCTCTGAGCTGTGCGGCGGCCGAGAGCCCGTCCTGGCCGGGGAGGTGGGCGTCGAGCAGCGCCACCGTGGGGCGGGTGCGCCGGGCGTTCGGCACGATCTCGTCGCCTCGTGGAACCTGCGCGACCACCTGCATGCCAGGTTCGGATGCAAGGACGACAGCCAGCGCTTCGCGCGTCAGCCGCAGGCCATCGGCGATCAACAGTCGGATCATGGGGGGCGGTTGTTCCTCGTTGACGGACTCATGGGCGGGCTAAAGCAGCGGTCAGGACTGCTGGTCGTAGACCCTGCCGTCCGGGCGGCTGCCCCGCTCCGGGGCCCGGGCGTTGCCGTACGGGCCCCGGAGGGCTGGTTCTAGTGCGTGGCGTGGCGCTTGGGCAGCCAGAGCATGAGGGCCCACATCGCCAGCAAGGCGCCGATGACGTACCAGAGGGTGCCGGTGAACGCGGCGGTGACTGTGGCGCCGTGGCTACCGGCCGGGGCGTGCGCGAAGAACGCCACGGCGGTCAATGCCGTGCCCAGCGCAATGCCGAGCTGGGTCGAGCTGTTGAACAGCCCGGAGGCGGACCCGGCGTGGTCGTGGTCGACCTGGCGCAGTGTTATGTCGGCCAAGGCTGCTCCGATCATGCCGAGGCCGAGGCCGACCGGCAGCATGGGCACAACCGTCAACGCCGGGGAAAGGCCGGTGCTCTGGTCTGTGATCAGCCACGCGTATATCACCAGGGTGGCCGCGGCCAGCAGTGCTCCGGCCTGCGGGGCGCGCCTGCCGTGCCGGACGGCCAGACTCATCGCCAGCCAGGCGCCGGCCATCTCACCCACCGAGGCCGCCACAAAGCCTGTCGCCGCCTGCCGGGGAGAAAGCCCGAGTCCGTCCTGCATGAACAGGGTCCACGCCAGGAAGAACACACCGGACAGCAGCCCGAAGACGAGCTGCGCGGACAGACCCGCGGTGAACGCCCTGCGCTTGAACAGCTCCAGAACAACGAGTGGATCGCGGCCTCGTGCGGTTCTGGTCCGCTGCTGGACCAGGAAGACCGCCAGGGTCAGCAGCCCCCAGGCCATCATGAGGAAGCTCCAGACGGGCCAGTGGTGTGCGCCGCCGACAGTGAGCGGGTAGGCGATCAGGAGCAGGCCCAGGCTGGCCAAGATCATGCCCGTAAGGTCCAGGCGCCGGGCTGTGAGGTCGCGGGATTCGCGCAGGTACCGCAGGCCGAGGAGCACGGTGGCCAGTCCGATGGGGACATTGATCAGGAAGATCGGGCGCCATCCGAGGCCGAAGAGATCGGCGCTGGTGAGCACCCCGCCCAGGACCGGTCCGGCAACACTGCCCAGCGACATGATGGTGCCGTAGAGGCTGAACGCCCTGGCACGGGAGCCTTCGTCGAAGCTGATGTGCAAGGTGGCCAGGACCTGAGGAACCATGACCGCTGCGGCGCCGCCCTGGATGACGCGGGCAGCGATCAGCAGAGCGGGCGAACCGGCCAGACCACAGAGCAGCGATGCTGCGGTGAAGACGCCGGTACCCAGGAGGAAGAGCCGCTTGCGGCCGTGGAGATCGCCGAGTCGGCCGCCGGTGATCAGTCCGAGGGCGAAGGTCAGCGCGTAGGCGGCGTGGATCCACTGCACGGCGGCGCCCGAAGCGCCGGTGTCGTGCTGAATGGAGGGCAGGGCTGTATAGACGACGGAGCCGTCGAGGGCATTCATCAGCTCCGCCACCAGGACGACGACCAGCATGACGGTGCGACCACTGCCGGGACGGTTGCCCGTGGAGGCGGAGCGGGAGGAGGAGGAGGAGGCTTTGGTGTCAGCAGACACAACGCAGTTCCTGTTCTGGCGGACAGAAAAGGGGGGAGATGGGCAGGCCAGGCATGCCCATCCCGCTCACTGCGCGACAGGAAAATTCGGGTACGGCAACGCCCAGGCCGAAGGGCAGACCGCTGCTGAGAGACGACCGCGCGCTACTGCACAGAGCAGGGGGTCAAGCCTCATGACAAGCGGTTCTCAGGCCTGGGAGATAAGTCATCACCTCATGACATTTACGAACGGAGCGGACAGCTCCACGAGCGACCTCAGGCTACGTCCCTGGTGACAAGGCCAGCAATCGAATTTCGCTTCTCTAGGCTCCCACCCCGGGCCGCATCGCGGACCTCCTGCAGTGCGAGAGAGACTCGCGCCTGGAGGCTCCCACCAGGGAATTCTTCATATGCGCAGCGGATCTCCGGTGCCATTTACGGCCCCGGACCACGCTAGGAATATGGGCCTCCACCTGGATGCAACCGTGTTGACTGCACGCCCACGTCGTGCAGTCAGCACGAACACCGCTTGTCGCTTGACAACCGCAGCTGGGCCACTACGTGCCCCGCAGCCCAGACAGGGCTTGCTCGCGCCTCTTAGGGCCTGTCCGGTGGGTCGTGTGACTGGCTTGTGTCTTGATCGTTCATCTCAGCGTGGGGCGAGGCGATCTGACGGATGCTGAATGGGCGCGGCTGAGGCCGCACTTGCCGTGGAACGTCGGGCGGGGCGGGAGTTGGAAGGATCATCGTCGGGTGGTCAACGGGATTCTGTTCCGGCTGAGGACGGGTATTCCGTGGCGGGATCTGCCAGCGCGGTTCGGGAAGTGGAAGACGATGCACGACCGGCATCGTCGCTGGTCGGCGGATGGCACGTGGGAGAGGGTTCTGCGGGCTGTCCAGGCTGATGCCGACGCGACCGGCGGTATCGACTGGTCGATGGTGAGCGTGGACTCCACGGTGTGCCGGGCTCACCAGCATGCCGCGGGCGCCCGCAGGGAGGCGCCACGCAATTCCGGGAAGCGCACCCGTCCGGTGCAGCACCGTCCCGACGAGGGCCTGGGCCGTTCCCGGGGCGGGCTGACGACGAAGATCCACGTGGTCGGTGAGGGCGGATTGCGGCCGCTGGCCACGCTGGTCACTCCTGGGCAATGGGGTGACGCGCCGCAGATGGTTCCGCTCCTGGAGCGAGTGAGGGTGCATCGCCCGGCCGGTGGCCGTCCTCGTACCCGCCCCGGCCATTTGGGCGGCGACAAAGCTTACTCGTCGCTCCGGAATCGCCGGTATCTGCGGCGCAGGCAGATCAAGCACACCATTCCCGAGCGCAAGGACCAACAGGCCAACCGGAAGCGGCGGGGCAGCGCGGGCGGCAGGCCCACCGGCTTCGACACGACGGTCTACAAGCGTCGCAACGAGGTGGAGCGGCTGATCAACCGGTTGAAGAATTACCGGGCCGTGGCCACCCGCTTCGACAAGAGAGCGTACGTGTTCCACGGCAGCGTGACCGCCGCTTCCGTACGCCTTTGGATTCGTCCCTGACCGGGCGGGCCGATGTCTAAGAAGCGTCTGCTGGGTGCAGCACCGGGCCCCTCCAGCCGTCGCTCACCCACTGAGACTCGAGCAGCCGGAAGGGCCGTCGGCGGCGGGGCTACTGGTTGAAGATGACGGAGCGGAACTTCAGGCCCTCGCCGCCGAAGCCGCTGTACGCCCTCAGGGAGAAGGACTCGCCCTCGCATTCGAGGTCGCTATAGACGGTGACGATGCTGTTGGTGCGGTTACGCGGGGAGTGCGCGGGAGTCGCGCTCGGGTCGGCGACCTCGGCCAGGTCGATGCACTCGCGGCCCTTGGGATCGTTCAGCCTGGCCTCGATGGTCTTGCCGTCGCGGTTGTAGGTGAAGACGAACTGGCCGGTCGCGGCGTTGGCGGAGGTAGGCAGGGTGACGACGAGCGCGAGCGCGCCCAGGGCGGCGGCGAGGGAAGTACGGAAACGCATGAGGGCATCCTTAGACGGAGGGGTGGATTCCTCCCCAGGCTGTCCATGCCACCACCGACTCAAGACGGGGAGCAGCGAGCTTTCATCCGTTCGTGAACGCCGAAACCTTTCCGCAGCGGCCATGTGGGGGCCCCGCGTCACACCCCGGCCACTGATCTATCGGACAGGCCCTAGAAGCCCCGTACGGGCGCCATCGTGAGTGCTGCGGGCGTCATGGCCGGGGTTTGTGTGCGAACACCCACCGGTTCCCCTCCAGCGCGTCGTTCGGCTCGGGGAGGGGGCCACGTCCGTGGCGACGGGTGAAGTCGAAGGGCGTATGCATCGCGGTGGACCAGCCCTTGGCCGTCAGGTCTCCCGCCGAGTCGGGTCGTGGTCCCTTGGCGAAGAGGTGGAGCAGGTCGATGCCGATCTGTTCTCGCGTCGCCGTGTAGATCGCGCTGTCGCGGTAGGCCAGGAGGTCCTTCTCCAGCTTGGCCTCGAAGGCCAGAGCACTTCCGGCGGTGGTCAGCCTGTCCACCGTGTCGATGAGGTACGTCTCGGCGGGGCCCGGCAAGTAGAAGAGGAGCCCCTCGGCCAGCCACACGCTCGGCACGGCCGGGTCGAAGCCGGAGGTGGTCAGCGTGCTGGCCCAGTCCGCGCGCAGATCGACCGGTACGGGGACGCGTTTCACCTTCGGGGCGGCTGACACGTCCGTGAGCACCTGCTGCTTGAAGGCCAGCACGCCCGCCCTGTCGATCTCGAAGACGACGCAGTCGGACGGCAGGTCCAGTCGGAAGGCGCGGGTGTCCAACCCGGCACCCAGTAGGACGACTTGGCAGGCGCCGGTACCGACCGACCGGAGGAGGAAGTCGTCGAGGGTCCTCGTCCGCAGACCGAAGTAGCGGGCGAATCGCCCCCACAGCGGGTCGGCGTCCCCAGCCGGAACCTGCTCGATGCGTACCGGCCACCGCGCGCAGGCGGGGGCCGCGCGCACGAAGTGTTCCGCGTGGACGTCCTGGGCCAGGCTGTCGTGGCGGTGGGTCTCGATCGCCCGCGCCGCGGCGACCAGGAGGGCGGTCAAGCCCACTCCCCCGTCCACGCTTTCCACGTCTGTGTGCTGCGACGCCGTGCCGGTCATGCTTCCTCCGTCGGTGGGGGTGGGGGACGCGAGATGCGCACTCGTCGGATGGGGCGAGTCCCCGGTGCCGTGCGCCTCGCTCATCGGCTCGCCCTCTCCGGGAGCAGGACGGGTTTGACCACCCGGCCCGCGTCACAGTCGCGTTCGGCCTCGTTGATGTCGGCCAGCGGGTAGGTGCGGAGCAGCTGGTCGAAGGGGAAGAGGCCGGCCTGCCACAGTCGGATCAACCGGGGTATCAGCACTGCGGGTACGGCGTCCCCCTCGCAGATGTGACGGATGCCGCGGCCCTGGTCGAGTGCGCCCGGTTCGAGGGACAGCGGAGTGTGCAGGCGCGCCACCAGGCCGAGGCTGCCGGTGGGGCGGAGGGCTTGGAGCGCCGCGTTGATGAGGGGCGGCGCGGCCGTGGTGTCCAGGGCGTACTGGGCGCCGCCGTCGGTCAGGCGCCGGATCCGCCCGGGCAGGTCGGGTGCCTCGGCGTGGAGCGGGGTCGCGCCGAGCCGTTCGGCGAGGGCGAGCCGCTCAGGATGTCGGTCGACGGCGACGGCCGAGACGCCGGCGGCGGTGGCCGCCATCACCGCGGCCAGGCCCACGGCTCCGGCGCCGAAGACCGTCAGGTGGTCGCCGGGGCCCGCGCCGAAGGAGTTCAGCACGGCTCCGGCACCCGTGAGGAAGCCACAGCCGAGGGGCCCGAGCAGTTCGAGCGGCAGTGCGGGGTCGACCCGGACGGCGTTGCGGGCCGGGACGAGCGCGTACGCGGCGAACGAGGACTGGCCGAACCAACGGGGCGCGAGTGCTTTGCCGGTCGGGTCGGTGAGCCGCGGCGGCTTCTCTTCGCGTCCTCCGAAGAGGTTGAGGGAGGCGAAGGAGTCGCAGTAGGCCGGAGCACCGCTGCGGCAGTTCCGGCAGTGCCCGCAGGAGTCGAAGCTCAGCACGACGTGGTCGCCCACATTGACCGCGAGGTCAGGGCCGCTACCGGTCCTCACCACGACTCCGGAGCCCTCGTGGCCGAGGACGGCCGGCAGGGGGCTGCGGCCGGCGGATCGCCGGACCGCGAGATCGGTCCGGCACATCCCGGAGCCCGCGATCTCCACCAGGATCTCGCCGACGGCGGGCTCGGTCTGCAGGTCCACCTCCTCGACCGTGAACGGGCCCTCGTACGAGCGCAGTACGGCCGCCTGGAACCTCATCGCCACGCCCCCGGCGGGTGGTGGACGGCGAACGGCCGCAGGTTGCCGCACAGCGCCCACGGTCCGCCCGCCACGCCGACGCCGCTGTCCTTGACGCCTGCGAAGGGCGGGCCGAGGGACAGTTCGGCGTGGTGATTTATACAGGCCGTACCGCGTTCGAGCCGGTCGGCTACCGCCTCGGTCCGGTGGGGGTCGGTGCCGAACTGCTCCTGGGTCACCACCGGGCTGTCGGGCGGGATGTCGGGCGGGATGTCGGTGAACATCGCAGGAGCGAAGAAGTACCCCGGTCCGTCCAGTCGGTGGCCGCGGTACGCAGCGCGGGCGCCGGCCGCCAGCGCCCGCTGAGTAAGCCGCTGGACCCGGGCCAGTTGGGGGGCGTTGTTGACCGGGCCGGGGCGGGAGGCGAGGCGGGCGCCGTGCGGTTCGCGGCCGGTGGGCCCGGGTGCGAACTTCGCCGCCGCGAGCTGGAGAGAGAAGTTCCATGGCACGATCGCGGCGCCGGATCCGCGGGGTCGCCAGCGGACCTTGCTGTGCACGGGCCGGCCCTCGGTGATTCGCCGGGTCCTGGGGGCCAGATCGGCAACGTAGCGCAGGCGAGCCGCCGGACAGGCGGTTTCCGCAGGCGACTCGGCCAGGGGCTTGCCCTGTCCCGTGTGAGCAGTCGGGCGAGGTCGTCGTCGGCCGGCCCCCACGGGGTCGGCCACCGCGCGCAGAGCCGTGATGCGGGCAGCGGCGTCGGCACGCCAGCTGTGCCAGGCCTGGCGGGACCGGTCAGTGACGGGAAAACGCCCGGCCCCGCGTCCGGCCACACGGTGGCGCTCGCAGCTCGGCATGCCGGTGGTCAACTCACGGCGCTGACGCCGGCCGCGTGCTCTTGGGCGTGCCGTTCCATCTCCGCCCGGAAGCCTGCCACCAAATGCGGACGGATCCTGCCAGTGTTGCGGTCGCCGCCCTCGCAGACCGCTCCGCGCACCCCGACGATGTCCGTGCCGATGCCGGTCAGCGGGCCGAGATCGGCCTGCTTGATGCTGCCCGCGAGGGCGGCGAGCAGGCCAGCGGCGTGGGCCAGCCGGACGAACTCGGCGCATGCGTCCGGCGGCACGTGATCGAAGAGCCGCGTCCCGTCCTTGATCGCGGTGTCGAGCATGGCCGCGTCGGCACCGGCGCGGGCCGCGATGTCGGGTAGGGCGAGCGGGTTGACGCAGCCGACCCGGTGGGCGTCGGCGTAGCCGGAGGCGACGACGAGCGCGTCCGGGCGGTGGTCCTTCACGGCCCGGACGACCGCGCGCATGACATCGATGCCCTGCTCGGGCGTCGTGCATCCGTAGAGACCGACCTTGATGTACGTGGCGCCGGAGACGACCGCGCCGAGCGCGGCCTGTGCCACCGTGCCCGGCTTGTACGGAACGTCGCCCACGGTGGCGGAGACCGGTTTGTCCGCCGGTATCGCTTCGCGGATCTCCCGGATGACCCAGGGGAAGTTCGCGCCGAGAGAGCCCTCGTCAGGCTTCTTGACGTCGACTATGTCGAGATGCTCGGCCGCCTTCGCACAGTCGAGGGCCTCCTCGACACCGTCCGGAGAGATGAGAAGCAACACCGTGAACTCCTTCCGCCGCAAGTCCGCCCGGCCGAGGGGCAGGGGACCGCGGATCACTGGTTCATGTGCGGTGTGCTCATGGTTTCCGTCACCCGGGGGAACTGGGAGGGCGCACAGAGTGCCTATTGGCGCTCATGCTTACGTGTGATGCGCCGTGCATAGCGGAGCAAACCGGACCCTCTGGCAACGTTTCGCCCGGCTGGCGAACCTCTCGTGGGGTTGTTGACAGCTACCTCTTGCTTTGCGAAAACTAGCGCAGGGGTTGTCACGGGCAGCCGCTAGCGTTCACCGGCCGATCGCTTGAACTCAGGGTCAGACGCGGGCAGCCCGGAGGGGAGTTGGACTCCGCCATATGTTCTGGTCCGGACCCTCCATCATTACCGGACGGATCTCACAGTTCGTCGCCAGTCACTCTGCGCCGAGCCAGATAACTGACCCCCCATATAGCTGCGCAGAGCGCTACCAGCCAAAGACCTGCCGGCTTTCCGGCGACGGCCAGGGCCAGGCCAATACCCGCTCCACAGGCAAGGAGGAACGTGGCGATCATAAAGAGCCGGGAAGTCGCCTGTTTTCTCCTGAAGTAATCGTCCTGCATGTCGATAGCGCCTCCACTTGATGAAGTTCACGGCCCGGCCCTCAGGTGCTGGCTACCCGACGGCAGAGTTGACGGCTTCAGAAGCTACTTGCCCTGCTGCCCCGCGATCCGGAGAACCACACAGCCTGGCCGCCGACGGCGGAGGCTCCAGCCGTCGGGATCGAGCCGCCCAGCATGATGCTTTCGCATGCGTACCGAAACCGGCGCCCACCACGAAACTGGTCCGGCGTTCCAGCGTCCGCGATCGCCCGATCTTCCTGGCGTACGGGACGGAGCACCCTCAAGACTCTGGGCGTTTTCCGATCCCTGAACGGAGAAACGCATCATGCGGTTATCACCGGTGCCACGAACGAGCACCACGTCCCGATCCGGCCCGCGTGGCTCATGGTGGGGAGCGGTCCTGACCACGCTGCTCACCGTCGGCCTGCTCGAAGGCGTCGTGCCCGGGCCGGGTGGTCAAGCGGCGCGGGCGGACGGAAAGCCTGCGGGGACGGCGCGGCAGGCCGCCGAGCGGGCCCCGTCGTTCGCCACGTACAACATGGAGGGTTCCAATCGCGGCCAGCGCTGGACCGGTGAAGCCGGCCCGTTGACGGAGCAGCACGAGGTCCTTGCCCTCCAGGAGGTCGGCAGCGGCCCGCCGACCGACGCGCACGGTACGGAGCCCGAGTCGATCCCCATCTCCATGGACGCGACGCGGCCCCCGGCCTGCCGCGCTCGGTCAACCACTCGCGTTGGCAGTACGGTCGTTCGACCGGTGACGGTGGCCGGCCGCCGCGCCACGTGTACTACCTGCAGACCGACCCGCAGCACAGCCGCACGACGGGGCGGGACGCGTGGATAGGCGGCCGGGTCAACCTCGCGATCGTCACCGCCGAAGAGGCCGCCGAGGTCCGCGTCATCGAGAACCCGATGTACAACCCGAGCGAGACCAACAACGCGTACCGCCTTCGCCGGGCCCTGGGCGTGCGGATCGGCAACACCGTCTACTACAACATGCACGCGCGCGGCCGCGGACGTCGGCGGCCTGCTCCGGGGCATCCGCGACGCGACCCGGCCCGGCGAGCGGTGGGTCATGCTCGGCAACTTCAACCTCGACATCCGCAACCGCAGTGACGAGCAGGCCCGGAACCAGAATCTCCATCTGGGTGCCGACGAACAGCTGGTACGGCCGAACAGGGCCACGCACCAGAACGGCGGCGAGCTGGACTACGCGATCACCCACGGCATGCCCCGGTACACCGCGGCCGTCCCCTCAGGGCGCGGCGCCGACCACTATACGGTGCAGTTCGCACCCCACCCCACTCCCGTGACGGCCGCGCCCGACCGCGCGACCCACGCCCGGACCGGGTGGGTCATGAGCGTGACGAACGACGGCTGTGTGATCAGCGGCAGCGACCGGTAGCGGTTCCGCATGGGCACCGTCGAGGGGCACTGGTACCGCTTCAATTACGGGGACAGCCCGCCCGGCGCCTCTGCCGCCCGCGGCGCCCGCGCGGGCCGGGCGGCGAGGCCCCGGGGATGCCCCGGTCTCAACCCATGGCTGCCGCTGCAGGTCCTGTTGCTGCCGTGCGACGGCAGCCAGGCCCAGCGGTGGTGGGACAACTTCCGCGCCGTGGAGGAGAAGACCTGGGAGCCCGGAGAGAGCAGAACCCGGCTGCGCGCGTCGAACGGCCTCTACCTCTCCGCCCGTGACGGGGTAAAGAGCGACGGGGCCGAGCTGACCACCTACAGCCACGGGGACATCTCGCGCCGGGACATCCAGTACGCCGGCCCCGGTGACAACATCGCGCGGATCAAGGGGATCGACACTGAGGGAGACGGAGGACGTGACGGTCGACGAGTGCGGCACCGACGCGCGTCAGCGCTGGGCGATCGCACCGTGACGCCTTAGCGGTGAAGACGTCGTAGGGGCGAAGGTGTCGTAACCGCGGCAAGACAGGGCCCTGCTGTGGTCGGGTGGCGGTTCACGGCCAGGTGACCCGCCCCTCGACCACCTCCGCCTCGCTGCCGACCGGCAGACCCCGGCCCTGGCAGGCCGTGCGTTCCGCTGATTCGGGCAAGAGAACCACGCTCGCGGCCAGTTGCTCAGCGCCGCGGGGCCGTTTGTAGTGGAGCAGGGGTGCCGGGCCCGGCCGCTCAGTCGAAAGTGCTGGCCAGGTAGGCGTTGCACATTCTGATGAGGCGGGGCATGTACCGGCTCAGGAGGAGTCGGTCGACGATGCGTCCGACGCGCCCCAGCGGTGAGGCGAAGTCGACGACGTCTCTCATGATGGTGCCCCCGGCACCGTCCGGCTCGAAGTGGTGGGCGTGACGCCATCGCTTGAAGGGTCCGGACTCCTGCTCGTCCACGAAGCATCGGGGCCGGTCGTAGCCGGTGATGCGGGCCTTGAGCCGCCAGGTCAGGCCGAGATGGCGAGCTTGGAAGGTCACCGTGTCACCGAGGGCCAGCTCTCCCCGAGTCTTGCCGCCGACCGCGCGCTCCGACGACTCGCCCATGGAGCGGGTATGCGCCTCCACGTCCAGACATACCGCGAACACCCGGTCCGGGGGCGCGGCGACGGCTGTCACCACCTCGAAATGCGGCACAAGCTCACCCTAGACGCTGGGTGTTCCGGGCCCATGTCCGGGTCGGGCGCAGGTCTCACCTCCGACTCGGCGGTCCGGGAAACGACCTCGAAAGTATGAATGCCGGACAGTCGGCCAGCCCATGCGTCTACTGGTGGCATCCGCGGTGTCGGTCAGTCGTTCGTCTTGGCTGTGTGCGCGGCTTCGTCGCTGGGAACGAGTCGCCCGGCGATGTCCGGGAACGGGCCGCAGGGCCCTGGGCGTTCGTATCCGATCCCGCCGGACCGTTGGTCGATCTCGATCGAGGAGCCTCGTGTCGACTGTTCCCACATCCATCGTCCTGGTCGACGGTGAGCACTATCCGCCGGTGACCGCGCGGGCGATCGCGCGCATGCGCGAGGCCGGGGAACACGTCGTCCTGGCACTGCTGGTGGGCGGCGGGGAGAAACTGGGCACCCGCGCCCTGGACCTGGGGGTGCCGGTCCGCACGGCGCAGGACCCGGAACGCGCGCTGGCCGCGGCCATCGTCGAGACGGGCGCCACGCGGGTACTGGACCTGTCGGACGAGCCGGTCCTGCACAACACCCGCCGCTTTCGCATGGCTTCGATCGCGGTGTGGCGCGAGGCCTCGTATGTCGGCCCCGATTTCGTGTTCACCCCACCGCACCGGCCCCCGGTGTGCGGCGCCGCCTCGGTGGCGGTGATCGGGATGGGCAAGCGCACCGGCAAGACCGCGGTATCCGGCGCCGCCGCCCGCGCCTATCGACACGCGGGGTTGGCCCCGGTGATCGTGGCGATGGGCCGAGGCGGTCCCGCCGAACCCCAAGCCGTGGCGGCCGACGCCGGTTTGACGCCCGAGACCCTGCTCGAGTGGGCCGACCGGGGCCGGCACGCCGCAAGCGACCACATCGAGGACGCCCTGACGACGGGCGTGCCCACCGTGGGGACCTGGCGGGCCGGAGGCGGCCTAGCCGGCGCCCCGTTCCACACCGACTACGACCGTGCCCTCGAAAAGGCCGTCGGTCTCGATCCGGAAGTGCTGGTGCTGGAGTCCAGCGGGGCGTCCATCCCTCCGGCCGCCGCCGACGCGACGATCCTGGTGGTGGACGTGCACATCGACCCGGTCGACCTCTACGGCTACTTCGGTCTCTACCGCCTGCTGCTGGCCGACCTGGTGGTCTTGACCATGTGCGAGGGCGACGAGGGCCGCAGACGCGCGGAAGCGATCGAGGCGGGCATCGCCGAACACTACGTCTCGCGCCCCAACACCATCCGTGCCGTCCTGCGCCCGTACCCCATGGCCGATGTGGCCGGCAAGCAGTTGTGGCTGGCCACCACGGCGCCACGGCAAGCGGGTTCCACGCTCGCCGCGCACCTCGAACACGTTCACGGCGCGCACGTCGTGGGCATCAGCCACGCCCTGGGCGACCGCCGACAACTGGCCCACGATCTCGGGGAACGCGCACCCGAGGCCGACGTCCTGGCCGTCGAACTGAAGGCGGCCGGCGTGGACGTCGTCACCCGCTTCGGCGCCGAACACGGCATCGAGACGGTCTACGTCGACAACCGTCCCCTCACCCTCGACGGCGACACCCTCGACCCCCACCTGCTGTCCGTGGCCCACCTGGCCCGCCGACGACACGCGACCGCGGGAGAAGAACACGGATGAACGCCACCACGCCGGGCATCGAGATCCACACCGGCTCTCAACGTCTGCCCTTCTCCGAGGGGCTGCTCGCCTCCTCGTTCATGACCGCCGGAGTACTCCCCGGCGAGGCGTTCGCCGCCGCCCGACGCGTGCACGAGCGGCTGACCGCCCAAGCACTCCCCCTCGTTACGACCCGCACATTGCGCGATCTGGCATGCGCGGTCCTGGGCGAGATCGACGAACAGCACGCGCGTCGCTACCGGCGATGGCAGCGCGTCGACAACCTCCAGGCACCGCTGATCGTCCTGCTGGGCGGCGTCACCGGTGTGGGCAAGTCCACGATCGCGACCCAACTGGCCGTACGGTTGCGCATGACTCGGGTCATCTCCACCGACGCCGTCCGCGCAGTCCTGCGCGCCGCGGTTCCACAGGATCTGCTTCCCGCTCTGCACACCTCCAGCTTCCACGTCGTACCCTCGCCCTGCCCCACCCCCGAAGAACCGGCCGAGGCCCTGATCACCTCCTTCCGGGAACAGGTCCAGGCCGTCTCCGTGGGCGCCCGGGCCGTCATCGCCCGTGCCGTCGAGGAACGGACGTCGATCATCGTCGAGGGCTCCCACGTGGTCCCCGGCCACCTGGCGCACTGGGCCCGTCAATTCCCCCGAACCCTCCTGCTGCCCGTCGTGCTGACGGTGTCCGACGCCGACACTCACAGGAACCACTTCCTGCGCAGAGGCCGTGAAACCGGATCCCGCGTCGGAGAGCGCTACCTTCGCGAGTTCGACAACATCCGCCTCATCCAGGCCTGGCTGTGCGGCCAGGCCGTCGACCACGGCGTCACCGTCATCGAGGTCACCGAGAGCGAGGCCGTCCTCCAGGACATCGTCGCCGTCATCGCCGACACCGCGCCCGCCAAGGGGGCGGGCGCCGAGCGCGACTGATGGCGAGCCATCCGTATCTCCGCGTTCGGTTGGCGGACGCGGAACGAGCAGGACCTCGATCGACGCGTGGGTGCCGTCGCGCTCGCCGTGGGCCGGATCTCACGTCTCCACGGCCGGCTGCCGCTCCGTGCCGCTCTCGCCGCGCAGTCGGCGGCGCAGCGCCGCGAGCCGCGGATGGCGTTCGTTGAGCTCCACCGAGCGGCGGTCCAGCTCCTGTATGAGGCGCTCGGTGCGCTTGTCGAGGTCCAGCTCGTCGAGGATCCGGTCGATCTCGGCGAGCAGCGCGCCGTGCAGCTGCCACTGCCTGGGGTGCTCCTGCACGTCTTCCAGCAGCATCTCGGCGACTTGGTCGCGGGTGGTCCGGCTCGCGGCCAGGGCCTCGGTCAGCCGCTCCTCGGCCTGCTCCGCGTTGGCGGCCACCTGGGTGGTGATCAGCCGGGCGAAGCTCTCGATGGCCTCGGCCACCTGCTCGAACAGCTGTTGAAGGCCGGCCGACACATCCGGCGGGAACAGCGGCTCGTCCGTACGGAACTTCGCCAGGTCGGTCAGGCTTCGGGTCAGCACTCGCAGCACCACCGCGCAGATCTCCAGGGTGTCCAGCCCCGTCCGGAGCACCACCCGGGACAGCAGCCCCTGCCGTACGCGCGGGTTCATCCGCAGGCTCTCCTCCGCCTGCCGCAGCGAGGCGTCGACCTCCACGATGTCGTGGTCCAGCCGCCGCGCCTCGTGCAGTCTGGCGGCCGCGTGCGGGAAGGGGAGGTTGCCCCCGGCGATCTCCGTGCCCATGGTGCGGAACATCCGGCCCATCCCGCGCGCCAGCCCGTCGATGGACATCCCCGCCGACTGCGTCCATACAGGGGGCGCGAACAGCAGGTTGAACAGCAGACCCACCCCGGCGCCGATCAGCGTCTCCAGGACCCGGTGCCAGGCCGCCGACGTGGCCTGGGAGACGCCCAGGACCAGCATCGCGCTGATCGCCACCTCGGGCACGAACTCGTTCACTCGTACGAAACGGCCAATGATCAGGGAGGTGAAGATCGTCAGGCCCAGGCTCCACCAGGTCAGCCCTACCAGGGCGGTGAAGCCGATGGCGATGAGGACGCCGACGATGACGGAGTTCACGCGTCGAATGCCGGTGGTGAGGGTCGCGTACAGGGTGACCTGGACGACCAGGAGCGCGGTGAGCGGGGCCGTCAGGGGAGCGGGTTGCGCGGGCAGGACCATCAAGGCGGCGCTGAATGAGATGACGGCCGCGGCCGTGGAGCGCAGGGTCTGCGCGGCGACGGGTTCGGTGGTCCGCCGCACCAGTTTGATCACGGGGGCTGATACGTCCGGCATGACATTCACGTTCCCGATCATGAGCTTCTCACCACACTTCAGCACGAGAGCCCCCCAAACGCCGTTTCGTACCGCCCGTCACGTGCGCCCCCGGCAGCCGCTCCCCCGGCGTCTGCCGCTCGACTTCGTCCACGGACAGGCAGGACCCGCCGAGCCCCAAGCCGAGACCGCGCTCGGCGTGGCCTTGGTGGCTGATCACCTGTCACAGGCCGGCCTGCCCTCGGACCCGCCTCGGGTGCCCGGTGAGGACGGCGTCCGCGTGCGGAATCCGTGCCGGCAGCGGCCACCATCTTGGTCGCAGGCCACTACCACACCCCCCGCGCCTACCAACGCCGCTTCCCTCAGGGGCAGTTGGCCGTATGGGGACCCAATGGGATTTTGGCGTTGGGGACGGAGGCCTAGGTTGTAAGGTCATGCCGGAGCGGAGGCGGGAGGGGCGCTGTGGGACGAAAGCGGATAGGGATCGTCTCCGCCATCGACGAGGGCAACGACTCGGCACTCCGGTACTTGATCTTGCATCTCTATACTTTGCAGAGCGGCTTCGAGTTCGAGTCCTGGAGTTCGTGCTGACGCTCACGGTGCGAGAAGCGGTCGCCGCTGTCTCCCCTCGCTTGCGAGGCTCAGTACCCCTGGGAACGAAGGGCCGTCAGAAGGTGATGTCGTCGTATCTCTGCGGCTTTCGCAGAAGCGCCTTGGAGGAAGACGGGGTCTCGAATTTGAGCCCGGACGTGGAAGTCATGCTGTCCAAGTCATGGATCTGAACGGCTGATGACTCCTCGTCGCCAGCCGGGGTGGGAGCATGTGCGCAGCACCTTGCGACGGGACGGTACGCAACAGCTTCTGACGTTGCTCCAGACGACTCTCGCGGCAGTGCTGATAGCCGGCTTGATCGTTGCTCTCGGGCTGAAGTAGGCGACGGACACATCACCATCCCCCCGATCAAAGGTGATCAGCGATTACCTCTGGCAGCGGGGCCCGGCGCAGCCGGATCAGGCGCGAAGGGTGACGCCGAAACGGGTCCTCATCCGTCGCAGTTCCCACAGCGAGACGGCTGTCACCGACAGCGGTCCGCCCAGCAGGGAGCAGAACTGGACGGCGGGCGGGCCCCCCGGCATGCCGCCGCCGATCAGGTTGAAGACCGCGAACACCCACACCAGCACCATGGTCAGGACCGGCGGCAGCAGCGGGTGGACCTGGGCGCTGTTGAAGGCGCTGCGGGCCGAGTACAGCGACGCCATGAAGAAGAAGGGGAAACCCCACACGATCACGATGATCGCGGCGACGCCCAGTACGTACTCCCACCAACTCCTCCCGTCGTTGACGTCGATGGCCTGCGCCGTGAGGGCGAGGATTCCGCTGATGACGACCAACGTCAGCACGTACCAGCCGACCGCCTTGAGCGGAGCGCGCAGCCGGGAGCGCAGATGCGGCCGCAGGTGCGAGGGCGCGTAATAGAGGAATCCGACGATGACCAGGGGTCCGGCGATGAGCAGCACCAACGGGGCGACGATGAGGTTGGCGACGCCGCTCCACGCCGCGTCCTCCAAGCGGTTCCGGTCCACGTTGTAGGCGAGGATCAGGGCGATGGTGGCTGCGGCACCCAGCACCGTGCGCGCCAGCTGGACGCGGTCCACGGCCCGGTCCACTATTCGGCCCTCACCCTCCTGCGCGAAAAGCCGGGTGGCGACGCGATGCGCCGAGCGCAGGATCGCGGAGACGAACCCGAAGAGCGAGAAGTACGACAGGCAGCCGCGGGAACGCCGGGCGGCAGGCCTCGTGGGCTGGGGGGCGTAGGGGTACGGAGCCGGGTTCGGGTTCGGGTTCGGATACGGGCCCGGATTCGGTGGCGGCGGACCGTACGGGCCGCCCGGCGGTGATCCGTGAGGAGCGCCCCAGCCGCCCTGGCCTCCCGGGCCGTTGCCGCCAGACTGACCCGGGCCGTTGCCCGGCCCCCATCCCCCCGTAGCCATGCCGTTCCCCGTTCGACTTTCGGCCAGTTGCCGCGTGTCCTGTGACGCCACGCACGGCGCAGTGTAGTGGCACACCGGGTGACAGAGGTCGCGCGCGTTGCCGGTCACGGCGCCCCGCTGCTCGCGCGCTCAGGGTGGCGCGGCAGCAGGGCCGGGCGGTCACGCGGCGGGGTTGACCTGCTCGTTGATTCGGCAGGTCAGGTCCAGCGCGGCCAGGGCGCTCGCCGGGCTGATCTCGTTGGTGGCCTCACCGCGCAGCACAGCCAGTACGTGGTCGATCATCGCCGTGTACTGGTTGGCGGCGGCCAGCTTCACCTCGCGGGCGCCCTCCTCGGTGTAGGCGGTGAGAGTGCCGGTCGGTTTGCCGTCGTAGCCCATGGCCGAGGTCCACTCGAGGACGCCGTGGGTGAAGGCGGCGGTGTAGCCGCTGCGGGCGCCCCACGGCTTGGGCCGCAGCGAGGAGAGCGAGCTGCGGGCGATCGCGCCGTCGAAGGCGAGGGTGGCCTCGACCGCGCCGGCGTCCGCGTCGCGCCCCACCGCGGTGACGTGCACCTGGCCCGGTGTGCCGAGGGCGCGGGTGATCAGGTCCAGGTCGCTGTGCATGGCCTCCATCGGCAGCTGCTGCAGCCCGAGCGAGGCGCCCGGCCACAGCAGAGCGACCGCGTTCCAGCAGGTCAGTTCCTGGAGTCGGCCGTAGGTACCGTCGCGTACGGCGTCGGTGAGGGCCTGGTTGGCAGGGATGAACCGTTCGAACATGTCCACGAACACGTGCTGGTCGCTCGACTCGGCGGCCGCCACGATCCTGCGGCCCTCCTCCAGGGAACCGGCCATGGGCAGTTCGGTCAGAACGTGCTTGCCGGCCTCCAGTGCGCGCAGCACCATCGGTGCGTGCAGCGGGATGGGCAGACAGACATCGACCAAGTCGAAGGAGGGGTCGGTGAAGGCCGCGTCCAGGTCCGTGCCGGCGGCGAACCCGAACTGTCCGGCCACCCCTGCGGTCTTGTCCGCGTCGCGGCCGAACATCACCACCTCTACGTCGTCACGGGCGGCGTAGACGGCGGCGTGCGCCTGGCCGAAGTTGGTTCCCAACAGGGCTATCTTCATGAGGGTTTGGTTCCTTTCCATGGGTGGTCAGGTAGGGCTCCTGTGGTCAGCAGGGACTCCTGTGGTCAGGAGGGCTGGGTCTGGCTGATGCACAGCGGCTGGCCGCAGGGGTCCAGCAGAACGGTCCAGTGCTCGCCGCCGGGCTGGAAGTCGGGCTTGCTCGCCCCGAGTTCCAGCAGCCGCTTCTCCGCGGCGACCACATCGGGGAACGCCAGATCCATGTGGAAGGGCAGGTCCTGCTGGGGCCAGGCGGGTGCGGTGAAGGAGCTGGACGTCCAGAAGACGTACATCGTGCCGCCGACGGTGACGGGGAAGGCGACCTCATTGCCGTGTTCGTCGGGGTAGGGCTCGCCTACCTCGCTGCCCAGCGCGGCGGCGTAGAACTCGGCGAGCCGACGCCCGTCATCGGCCCAGATCGCGTACGAGATCACCGAGCCCTTGAGGGCATCAGCGGAGTGGGAGGTGCTCATGGTGGAGGTTTCCTTTCCTCGGTGGCGCGGCTGCTCGGGTGCGGGCCGCGGGCTTGGTGGGGGGGGAGGGTGGCAGTGGGTGGGGCAGCGTCCGGGTGTCGCTCCATCACGGCGTCCGCGTACGCACGGGCGGGGAGAACAGCCCGAAGCGGGTGCCGCGCGGGTCGAGTACGCGGGAGAAGACCAGCCCCTCGGGGTCGGTCGCGGGGCCGTACTCGACCCGGGCACCCGCCCGTTCCGCGGCCGTACTGATAGTCACGGCGTCGGAGACCAGGAAGCACGGCATGACGTAGTCGACGCCCTCGGGGCTTTCGCTGTAGTCCCGCAGTCCGCCGGAGGGCCCCTGGGCGCCGGTGAAGACGTCGAAGTACGGGGTGCCGTCAGCCGACTCGCCCCTCTCGAACCGCCAGCCGAACGCCGCCGCGTAGAAGTCCCTCGTGGCCTGCGCGTCGGTGGTGCCGATCTCGAACCGGGCCATCGCACCGGGCTGCGGCGCGGCCACGGTCTGCTCCATGTGCTCCTCGGTCGCCCGGGCCCGCTCGGCGAGCTTCGCCGACTCGCCGCGGGAGAACAGGGACAGGGCGTTGCCACGCGGGTCGACCAGCCGGGCGAAGACCGTCACCTCGCCGACCGCCGTCGCCGGCACCAGAACCTGCGCGCCGAGCGCGGTGAGCTTGTCGACATCGGCGTGGACGTCGGCGGAGAGGATGGAGAGGTTGAGGCTCTCGCCGCCGGTGTCGCCCTGCTGGATCGCACCCATCGGCCAGGAGGCGCCCGGGGCGATGATGCGGGTGTAGGTGCGGCCGTCGACCGAGGAGTCCAGGTCGACTTCGAAGTTCCAGCCGAGCAGCGGGCCGTAGAAGTCGGTGGCGGCCTTCGGGTCAGTGGTGCAGATCTCGAACCAGACCACTTGCCCGGGAGACATGAAACTCATGGCGGTGATGCCTTTCGCAGGTGTTTCGCAGGGGCAAGGCGAGGCAAAGCAAGGCAAGGCGTGTCAGCCGACGGGGGCCGCCTCGGCCTCCTGCTCCGGCACCGGCTCCCACTCTCGCTCCGGAGCGGCCTCGTCGCTCGCCGGTCGCTTGGTGCCGACAGTCCTCGGCAGAGCGAACAGGACAGCGGACGCGGCGAGGAACGCGGCAGCCACATACCACAGGGAGCCGGCGAAGGCATGCGGCATCTGCCGCGCCTGCGTGGTGGGATCGCCGGGTCCGAGCCGGTCGAAGAAGACGACCGAGGACAGGGCCACGCCGACCGCCTGGCCGAGCTGCATGGTGGTGTTGGTCAGACCGGAGGCCGAGCCGGCGTGCTCGTGAGGGACCTCGGAGAGGATCGCGTCGGTCAGCGGGGCGATGATCATCCCCATGCCCAGGCCCATAGGGATCAGCGGCATCATCGTCTGCCACAGCGCGATGTCGGTGCCGTAATGGCCGGCCAGGTGGACGTACGACACCATGCCCGCGGCGGCCAGCAATCCTCCCGCCTGAAGCACCCGGCGGCCGTAGCGCGGCACCAGCACCTGCATCGACAGTCCGGCGCCGGCCATCATCGCCGCCGACAACGGCATCCCCGACAGCCCGGCCCTCAGCGGCGAGAAGCCCAGCCCCAGCTGGAGGTAGAGCGTCCAGGCCAGGAAGAACACGCCCGAGGCCAGACCGAACAGCAGCTGTACTCCCTGGCCGCCGGCGAAGCTGCGCCGCGAGAACAGCGACAGCACCACCAGCGGTGATCCGCCGCGCCGCGCCAGGCGCCGTTCCCAGGCCACGAACGCGGCCAGGAGGGGCACGGAAGCGGCCATCAACCCGTACGTCCAGGCGGGCCAGCCCAGCTCACGGCCCTGCGTGAGCGGCAGGACCAGCGCCAGGAGACCGGCCGTGGCCAGCAGCACGCCCACCAGGTCCAGCCGGGCCGCCCGCTGGGCCTTCGACTCGCTGATCAGCAGGGCCCCGGCGATCAGTCCGGCGACGCCCAGCGGCAGGTTGACCAGGAAGACCGGCCGCCAGCCGAGCCCGAACAGGTCGCCCTCGACCAACAGCGCACCGGCCAGAGGCCCGGCGAGCGTACCCAGGGCCATGACCGAACCGTAGATCCCGAAGACCTTGCCCCGTTCCTGCTCGGGGAAGGTGACGTGGATGATCGACAGCACCTGCGGCACCATCAACGCGGCCATCGCGCCCTGCGCGACGCGCCCGGCCAGCAGCGTCTCCGGGTTCCCCGCGACACCGCACACCAGCGAGGTGAGCGTGAAGCCGACGACACCCAGCAGGAAGATCCTCTTACGGCCGAACAGATCACCGAGCCGACCGCCGGTGATCAGCCCGAGCGCGAACGCCAGCGCATACCCGCCGGTGATCCACTGGAGCTGTGCCGTGGACGCGCCGGTCTCGGCCTGGATGTCGGGCAGAGCGATGTGGACCACGGTGACGTCGACCGCGTCCATGAAGGAGGCGACGAGTACGACGACCAGTGCCGCCCACCTTCGCGGATCCGCCGCGTTGGTGAGATTTCGGGAGGGTTTGTTCTCGGACATGTCTTCACGTTAGGACGCTTTTAGGACACCTCACGTCCTTAAAGGGCGGCATTCTGGGCAATATGACGACCGACCTTCCCGCCCGGATGCTCCGGCTGCTCTCCCTGCTACAGACACGCCGCGAGTGGTCCGGCACCGAACTCTCCGAGCGGCTCGGCGTCACCGGTCGCACCGTCCGCCGCGACATCGACCGCCTGCGCGAGCTGGGCTACCCCGTCGAGGGCACCACCGGCCACGCGGGCGGCTACCGGCTGGCCTCCGGCACCGCCATGCCGCCCCTCATCCTCGACGACGACGAGGCCACCGCCACCGCCGTCGCCCTGCGCACCGCCGCGGGTCACCTCACCGGCATGGAAGAGACCACCCTGCGCGCCCTCGCCAAACTCGAACAGGTCCTCCCCGCCAGGCTGCGCACCCAGGTGGCCGCAGTGCATCAAACCACGGCCACCATCGGCTGGGAGACCCGCATGGTGCGCATCGACGCCAAGCTGCTGGCCGCCCTCGCCGCCGCCTGCCGCGACCATGAATCCGTCACCTTCGACTACACCACCCGGCACGGCACCTCAGCCTCACGCCGGGTGGAACCCCACCACCTCGTCGCCTCCGGTGGCCTGTGGTATCTCCTGGCCCACGACACCGGCAGGGACGACTGGCGCATCTACCGCCTCGACCGCATCCGCCACCTCACCCCCAACCGGAGCCACTTCGCGCCCCGCCCGGTACCGGGCGACGACCCCGCCGCGTACGTCGCCGGGAAGATCGCCGGCGCCCCTACCCGCCACCGCGCCGTCGCCACCGTCCAGGCCCCCGCCGACACCGTCCGCCGCCGCACCTGGGCCCTGGCCGACCGCATCCAGCCTCTCGACGCGGACACCTGCACCGTCGACTGTTCCGGTGACCGTCTGCCCGGCATCGCCCAGCTCCTCGCCGCCCTCGACAGCGACTACACCCTCGATGCCGACCCGCAGGTCACCGCCTATCTACGGCAGGCGGCCGAACGGCTTCACCAGGCGGCTTCGCGGGCCTGCGGCGGGGACGGAGCACGCTGACGTGGGGCCGGCCCATCGGGGTCGGCCCCACGTCAATACGGGCGTCACATCTTCGGCATGAGGACGGTGTCGATGATGTGGACGTTGGCGTTGGCGGTCTTGACGTTGCCGCAGACCACGTTGGCGGAGTCGTTGACCTTGTAGGACTCACCGGATCCGGCCGTCGTCAGCTCGGACTTCTCCAGCGTCGGGTACGAGCCGCTCTCCAGGTCCTTGGGCGCCAGCTT
This sequence comes from Streptomyces sp. NRRL S-920, assembly GCF_000717945.1. Classification (NCBI taxonomy): domain Bacteria; kingdom Bacillati; phylum Actinomycetota; class Actinomycetes; order Kitasatosporales; family Streptomycetaceae; genus Streptomyces; species Streptomyces sp. NRRL S-920. The sequence continues at coordinate 17,624 of NZ_JODF01000029.1, read as the reverse complement.
CTGGCCCACCACGTGGTAGGTGAGGATCTTGGTGAGCTGGGCCTTGTCGCTGAGGACCTTGTTCAGGTCGGCCTTGGGGATCTTCGCGAACGCGTCGTTGGTCGGCGCGAACACGGTGATGTCCTTGGCGTTGTTCAGGGTGTCGACCAGGCCCGCCTTCTTGACCGCGGTCACGAGCGTAGACAGCTCCGGGTTGTTGGAGGCGGCCGTGGCGACCGGGTCCTTGGCCATGCCGCCGAAGGAGCCGGCGCCGTCGTCGGGCACGGAGGAGCATGCGGAGCCGAACGGCTCATCGCTGCTGCCCGTGCCGCTCGCGGCGCTGTCGGTCGCCTTCTCGGAGGTGGCGGACGACTTGGTGTCCGAGGACGCCTCGTCCTTGCCGTCGTCGCTCGAACAGGCGGTCAGGCCGAGCGGCAGCATCGCCGCCGCGGCGAGCACGAGGGCTCCACGGCGGGTGCGGTGGTTGCGGCGGGTGGTGGCGTTCATTTCTGCTCCTTGATCATTCATGCGGGGCGGATTGCTCGTGCATGGGTTCAGGTCGTGGTTCGTGCGGCTGATTCCGCACTGCGCGGCGGTGGCCTGGGTCAGTCCACGGTGACCACCACCGAATGCCGGCCGCTGGCCCCGTCGGGGACGGTGCCGGTGCGCTTTTGCGTCTGCGTCTCACCCGTGCGGTCCGTGGCCTGGACGGTCAGGGTGTGGCCGCCGGACGTCGCTTTCCAGGGGAAGGACCACTGGCGCCAGGTGTCCCTGGTGTCCTCGGCTGCCAGGTCGGCCTGTTGCCAGGGGCCGTCGTCGACACGGACCTCGACCTGGTCGATCCCCCGGTGCTGGGCCCAGGCCACGCCGGCGACCATCACCGTGCCGGGCGCGGGGCGTGCGAAGGGCTTGGGGGTGTCGATACGGGACTGGGTCTTGATCGGGGCCTTGCGGGCCCAGTCCCGCTTCACCCAGTAGGGGTCGTAGTCGTCGAACGTGGTCAGCTCGATGTCCTGGATCCATTTGCAGGCGGATACGAACCCGTACAGGCCGGGGACGACCATGCGTACGGGGAAGCCGTGTGCGAAGGGCAGCGGCTCGCCGTTCATGCCGAGGGCGAGCATCGCGTCGCGGCCGTCCATGACGTCCTCGACCGGGGTTCCGATGGTCATCCCGTCCACGGACCGCGCGACCAGCTGGTCCGCGGGCCCGCCCTTGGACGGCGGCTTCACACCGCACTGCGCCAGGAGGTCGGCCAGGCGCACACCGATCCACCGCGCGTTGCCCACATACGGGCCGCCCACCTCGTTCGAGACGCAGGCCAGCGTGATGTTCCGCTCGATCAGCGGCATGCGCAGCAGATCCGCGAAGGAGACGGTCATCTCACGGGTGACGCCCTTGCCGTGGATCCGCAGCCTCCATGAGGTCGCGTCGACCCTGGGCACCACCAGCGCGGTGTCGACCCGGTAGAAGTCCTGATTGGGCGTCATGAACGGGCTGACGTCCTTGATTCGGAGCGCGGCACCCTTGGGGACGGGCGCGGCGGCCGAGGCCGGGGCGGGCAGCGTGACCTGGTTGCGGGAGGTGATGGCGTTCTGGCCCCGCGCACCGATCAGGGTGCGTCCCAGGAGGCCGACCCCGGTGGACGCGGCCGCCGCGGCCGTCGCGGCGACGATGAACCCTCGCCGGTCCCAGCCCGGGCGCCCTTGGTCGTGAGTTGGGCGCTCGTGGTCGTGAGCCGGTGCCGGGTGCTTGCCTGCTCGCAGGCGCCCCGCCAGCCAGTACAGGAGCCCCGCGCCCACCACGGCCCCGGCCACCGAGGGCAGCGCGTCCGTGATGCTCGTGGAGTCGGTCCGGCTCGTCGCGGCGACGCCCCCGACCACGCCGAGCAGGAGGACTCCTGCCGAGCCGGCACTCCGGTACCGGACCGCCAGCACTCCGAGGGCGAGCGCGAGAAGGGTGAGGACGGCGAGGATGCCCAGTTGCAGGACGAGCTTGTCGTCCGTCCCGAACTCGCGGATCGCCCAGTCCTTCACCGGGGTCGGCGTCCGGTCGATCGCGGCTCCGCCCACCGCGATCACGGGGCCGGACTCGGGTCGTACGGCGGCGGACACCAGCTCGGCCGTCGCCAGCGCGGAGTAACCCGCCAGCAGGCCGCTCAGCGCGCCCAGCCCGCCAAGCCGCCACGCTCCGGGGCGCCTTGAGGTCTTCGCTTCTTCGCTCACACCCGTCATCCGGAGCGGGGGCCGGGTGCGGATTGGTCCGCCACCCATTTGAGGGAGAAATTCTTTCCGACCAATCCAAAGAGGGCGCGGCTACGAATACTCCGTCCGCCTCTGGCGTTCGCATCTCGCCACCGGTCAACCAATCCTTTTCGCTCTCGGTGACGAATCATGGGCGGCACTCCCATTTTCCCCCGTGCGGACATGGCACTGGGCGAGTCGGTAATGATGTCGACATGAGGCGAACGGTGTTCATCGGCGGCAACCCTGACGACAAGCCTGACCTGATCGCATTGATGAAACAGATCGTCGACGGCGACGAGCAGGCCTTCGGTCAGCTGTACGAGTCAGTGGCCGGCCCGGTCTTCGGAATCGCGCGGGCCGTGGTGCGCGACGCGGCGCAGTCCGAGGAAGTGACGCAAGAGGTGCTGGTGGAGGTGTGGCGCCATGCCGCCGACTACCGGCCGGAACGGGGATCGGTCATGAACTGGGTACTCACGCTGGCACATCGCAGAGCGGTGGACCGCGTCCGCTCGGTCGTGGCATCCGCCGCACGCGAGGAGCGGGCCGCGCGGCGGGAGCAGCTGCCCGAGTTCGACGTGACCGAGGCGGAGGTAGAAGCCCGCCAGGAACGCGAGGACGTGGTGCGTTGCCTGAAGACCCTCACGGAACTCCAGCGCGAGTCGATCATCCTCGCCTACTACCAGGGCCTGACCTACCGCGAAGTGGCCGAGCGCCTGTCGGCGTCGCTCGGCACGGTGAAGACCCGCATGCGGGACGGGCTCATCCGGCTCCGTGACTGCCTGGGGGTGGCGACATGAGCGTGAGCGACCCGCACACCTTCGCCGGTGCCTACGCCCTCGACGCCCTCGACGACGACGAGCGCACCGCGTTCGAGGCGCATCTGGCCACGTGCTCGGAGTGCCGTCAGGAGGTGGCCGAGTTCGTCTCCACCGCGGGTCGGCTGGCTTTCGCCGCCAGCAGCGCACCGCCTCCCGCTCTCAAGCACTCCGTCCTCCGGCAGATCTCCCAGGTCCGCCAGGAACCGCCGCGCACCGTGCGGGAGAAGCCCGTCGCGCAAGCGCCGCAAAGATCACCGCGGGGTTCGCTCTGGCCGCGCCGGCTGGCGCTGGCCGCCTGCCTGGTCGCCGCGTCCCTGGGCGGCGTGGCGACCTGGCAGCACCAGGAAGCGCGGCAGGCTCGCGAGCAGGCACACCGGGCGGAGGCCAGTGCCGATCAAGTGGCGGAGGTTCTGGCCGCCGGTGACGCGCGGACACACACCGCGTCCCTGCCCGGCGGTGCCCGCGGCACCGTCGTGACCTCGGCGAGCCAGAACCGTGCGGTCTTCACCGTGTCCGGCCTCGACGCACCGCCCGAGGGCAAGGTCTACGAGCTGTGGTTCAACGACAAGGGCACGATGCGTCCGGCGGGGCTCCTCGACCGGGACCAGAGCACCCAGATCACCCTCATGGACGGGACGATCGACCAGGCCGACGGCATGGGCATCACCATCGAACCCTCAGGGGGTTCCAAGACGCCCACACTGCCACCCGTCGGCCTGATCGAATTTCCCGCCTGACGGCCCGGCACAAGTCCGGTCGGATACCGGCCGTCCGTGCCGCTGCGGGCTACCGGTTCTGTCAGGTGCGGTACGCGAAGTAACGCGCGTTGGGCGAGGACGCGAGGATGCTCGCCAGCGACCTTCGGACCGTGTCGGTGGAGTGGTAGGTGAGGTACGGCATGCCCCGCCTGTTGCGGTAAGTCACCAGCATGGTGTGGTCCTTGGAGCCGTTCTTGTCGAAGTCCACCTGGAGGACGTCGCCGACGTCCAGCTTGTACACGCTCGACAGGTTGGGGGCCCGCAGGTTGGACAGCGTGAACCACGCCCATTCGTTCACGCCGACCCAGGAGGTGCTCTGGCTCGCGCTCCCGTACCACCAGTTCCGGTAGTCGTAGGCGGAGCCCGGGACGGGCTTCCAGCCGCCCGCCTTCAGCGCCTGGCTGACGAAGTTGGTGCAGTCGCCGCCGGCTCCGTTGAACTTCCGGTACGCCGGGTTGTAGTTGCTCCAGTACCTCTCCGCGTACCGCGCCATGGCGGAGTAGTCGTAGGCTCCGCCCGTCTTGCCCGAGGGCATCGGCGTGGTGGGGTACTCGGTGGACGCCGGTGTGCCGTCGGGGTACTGGTTGCCGTCGTCCTTGATGGTGTTCACCCCGGCCGCGGACGGCTCGTCGACCGCAGCGGGACCCTCGTCCCGCGAGGTGATCGTGGTCAGCTTCCAGCCGCCGTCCTTCGTGCCGGTGAGCTTCAGCTCCTGCCGCGTCGAGAAAGCGGTGGTGGCCGGTTCGTCCCCGCGCACCTTCTTGTACGTGAGCGTCGACGACGAGGTGACCTGGACGGTCGCCGTGCGGCCGGTGATCGTGGCCCGCTCCACGACGACGCGGGTGTCCGCCTTCGTGTAGGCCTCGCCGAGCTTCGCCAGACGTGCCTTGCGGGCGCTCAACAACCGCAGCGCGGCGTCCTCGTCCTTCTTCAGCCGGCCGGACATGCGCGTCGTGGAAGCGCCGGTACCGGCGTCGCCGCGTCCCGCGTGATCCTCCACCAGGGCCTGGGTGCGCCGGGAAAGAACGTCATCGGCGATGCGGGCGAAGGCGGCGACCGTCTCGCGGTCGGCCTTGCGGGGACCGCTGTCGACGGCGTCCGCGTGGGCGGGGGGCGCGAGCAGGGAGCCGGAGGCCACGGCCGCGGTCAGGCTCGCGACGGCGGCGGGTCTGTATCTCTTGGGTATCACTGTGTTTCCTCTCGTGCGCGTGATCACCCCGACTGGGGCACGGAATCTTCGCACAACTCCGCGCCAACACCGTGCCGTTCGTTTCCCGCCGGACCCGCAGGCCGCCGGGCCGGGGCGCCAGAGTCCCGGCGGCCGCGGCCCACGTACCTCTAGGGTGTGCGGCATAGCGCAGCAAAGGAGGCATGCGGGGTGGGTGGGCGCAGGATAACCGCAGGTGGGGGAAGCGGCGGACGGCGGGCGGCACCGGGCCGCCGCGCGGCGACCGGCCGGCGCAGGAAGCCCGGACAGTCGCGCGGGGGACGGCCGGACAGCGGCATACCCGGTGTCGTCGCCGGGGCGCGCAGGCAACTGCGGCGGCTGCGTCCCGCGTACCCACGGCCGGGCCGTAGCGGATGGCGGCGGTGGATACCCTCGTGGCGTCAGTGGCTGGGCGCCTTCCTGTACGTGCTCCTCGGCTTGACCGGCTCCGTCGCGATCGCGTACGCCGCCACGGACATACCGGACGACCTCAACTCGTTCGCCACACAACAGGACAACGTCTACTACTGGTCCGACGGCACCGTCATGGCCCGCACCGGCTGGGTCATCCGGCAGGAGATACCGCTGGACAAAGTGCCGCCGAAGGTCCGAGGGGCGGTCCTCGCGGCCGAGAACGCGAGCTTCTACTCGGATTCCGGGGTCTCGCCGACCGGTTTCCTGCGTGCCGCGACCGCAGCGGTCACCGGCGGGGAGACCCAGGGCGGATCGACCATCACCCAGCAGTACGTGAAGAACGTCTACCTCAGCCAGGACCGCACGTTCTCCCGGAAGTTCACCGAAGCCCTGCTCGCAGTGAAGCTGGACAACCACACGAGCAAGGACCGGATCTTCCAGGATTACCTGAACACGAGCTGGTTCGGCCGCGGCACCTACGGCATCCAGCGCGCCTCGCACGCGTACTACGGCAAGGACGTCTCGCGTCTCAACCCCAGCGAGGGCGCCTTCCTGGCCTCTCTCCTCAAGGGCGCCGGACTGTACGACCCGGCCCTCGGCAAGGAGAACCGCGCGCGGGCCGTCGAGCGGTGGAACTGGATCCTGGACCGCATGGTCGAGACCGGCCATCTCACGCGGGCCGAGCGCGCCACGTACAAGAAGTTCCCGGAGCCCACGAAGCCGGGGTCCGGCGGCACCACCCCCGGCGCGCAAACCGGCTACCTGGTGGAGCTGGCCAAGCGGCACGCGATCAAGGCCGGGCACATCAAGACCGCCGACTACGACCTCGGCGGCTACCAGATCCGCACGACCTTCGACCGCAAGCGCACGAAGGCCCTGACCGGAGCTGTCCGGAAGGTCGACAAGGACTTTGACGCCGAGCGGCGGCCCGACACGGACAAGCACGCCAGGATCGGCGCGGCGAGCGTCGGCCCGGACGGCCGGCTGCTCGCCGTGTACGGCGGCCACGACTTCTTGAAGCAGGGGTTCAACCAGTCGAACGCGACGACCATTCCGGCCGGTTCGGTGTTCACCCCCTTCGTCTACGCCGCCGCGCTCGAGGACGGTGTGCAGCGCACGCGTGAGGGAGGCCGCACACCCGTCTCCCCCGCCAGCGTCTACGACGGCGACGACCGGATCGCCGTACGGACACCGGAGGGGCCGTACTGGGACCGCAACGGCAAGGTGGTGAAGGGACGCAACGAAGGCGGCCGGGACTGGGGCAAGGTGACCTTGCGGCAGGCCGTCGCCGACTCCGTCAACACACCCATGCTCCAGCTCGGTCTCGATGTCGGCCTCGACCGGGTGGAGAAGTACGCCCTGCGGGCGGGGCTGCTCGAATCGAGCCTCGGGGAGCGGGTCCCCACGTTCGCGCTCGGGGAGAACTCGACGCCGAGCGCCATCCGGATGGCCGGCGCGTACCAGACCTTCGCCGCGGGCGGCATGCACACCGACCCCTACTCGGTGCGCTCGATCACGCGGGCCGGGGACGCGGTGCCGCTCGTCGGGCCGAAACCCTCCCGGGCGGTGTCGGAGAAGACCGCCCGAGCGGTCACGGACGCCCTGCGGACCACCATGACCGAGGGGTCGGCCAAGGCGGCGGGCGGGGCGCACGCCGGTGCCGTGGGCAAGACCGGGACGACCACCGCGAACACGGCGGGCTGGTTCGTGGGAGGCACCGAGGACGAGACCACGGCCGTGGTGGTCTACCGCATGTCGCTCAAGGACCTGGTGCCGCTGCCACTGGAGGGGCTGGGCGGTGACGCCCCCGGAACGCTCGGCAGCGAGCGGGCGGTGGGGCTGTGGGCCGACTACATCAAGGCGGTCAAGTAGGCGTGGGCCGGGCGGGGGCCGCCGGGCACCCCGGCCCGCGCAGCTCGCCCGCGTTACTTGACGAGCGACTTCCAGTCCGGCGCCTGCGCGGGGTCGAGCAGGCGCAGCCTGGCCAGGACCTTCGGGTCCTGGGCGTCGAGCCAGTCCGCCAACTCCCGGAACGACACGCAGCGGACGCCCTTGCGCGGGCACACCTCCCGCATCACATCCTCGACGGCGTTCATGTAGATCCCGCCGTTCCAGTCCTCGAAGTGGTTGCCGACGAACATCGGCGCCCGGCTGCCGTTGTAGACGCGGTTGAAGCCGTTCATGTACGAGTTGCGGACCTGCGCCTCCCACGCCGGGAACTTCGCCGGGTCACCCTGGGTGCTGTCGCCGGACTGGTGGTAGAGGAAGTTGAAGTCCATGGAGAGGACTTGCACCTCTTTGCCGTCCATGGGCAGGAGTTGTAGGGGAAAGTTCCATATGTCGTCGACCTTGGACGGCCATATCTGGAAGTCCCCCGAGGAACTGGCGTCGTAGCGCCAGCCGAACGGCTTGATCGCGGCCAGGAGGTTCTTCTGACCCTCCAGGCAGGGCGCGCGGCCACCGACCACTTCCCGGTCCGGGTCGAAGGGCAGGGGCGCCTCCTGGGTGAAGCCGGTGTTGGTCTTCCACTTCTTCATGAACGAGTACGTCTGCTCGATCTCGCTCTTCCACTCCTTGGTGCTCCAGTCACCGCCGCCCTTGGGGCCGCAGAAGTGCCCGTTGAAGTGCGAACCGATCTCGTTGCCGTCCTTCCAGGCGCCGCGCAGTTGCTCCAGCGTGGTCTGTATGTGCGGCACGGTCGGGTAGGAGATGGCGGCCGAGCCCGGGTTGTGCTGCGGCGGGCGGTAGAGCGACTTCTTGCTCTCCGGCAGGAGGTAGATGCCGGTGAGGAAGAAGGTCATGTGGGCGTTGCTCTCCCGCGCCACCTGGCGGAAGTGGGAGAAGCGGCGGTCGTCGCCCTCCAGCGCGCCGTCCCAGGAGAAGACCACGAACTGCGGCGGCTTCTCGCCGGGCTTCAGCTTCTTCGGCTTGAGCTGTCCGCGCTGCGGTCCGGTGTGCGACGTGGAGCCGTCGCCCAGCACCCGGACCTTGCCGTCCCACTTCTCCTCGCTCTTCTTCGCGCGCTTCGCGGCACGCGCCTTCTGCGCCGCGTTGCCCGAGGATGTGGACGCGGTGTGCCGGTCCTCGCTCCGGCTTCCGGAGGAGTTCGCGAGGGCGAGCACGCACGTGGTGGCCACCCCGCCCAGGCCGAGCACGGCCGCGACCACGGCCATCCGCTTGCGCCTTCGCGCCTTCTCGCGCGCCTTGCGGGCGGCGCGGGACTCGGTCCGGGCGGGTTCAGTGCCGTCGGGTTCGCTCACTGCGGTCCTACCCCGTGTTCATCGCAGCAGGGCCGCGCGTGAATTGTTTGTATGAATATAGGACCGTCGGGCTGGTCTCCAGTACCCCGGGTTGCCTCACGCAGGCCCCGGAGAGGTCAGGGCGCCGTACTGCTTCCGGCACGCCAGTAGGTACAACCTGGCCGGGCGCTCCTCAGGACATCGCCCTCGCCGGCCCCAGGCGCCCGCTCGGCATCACCGTACGTTTCTGACGTCAACGGCGGCGCAGCCTGCCGAGGAAGCGCTGGGCCTGGGCCCGTCGCCTCGGATCGGCGGAGGCGCGACGGACCTGGTCAACGGTGCGCCGACCCTGCGGACTCCGGCCGAACTCTGGATCGCAGTCATGGGCACCGACCATGACGTGGGCAGAGTCCTTGCCACCGGCGGGCCCGGGCCATGTGCAGCGAGCACGAGGCCGATGAATTGCACGGGGTACGTCGGTGGATATCAGCTCGGTGATCATCGCAGTGACAGGCGTCGCAGGAACCCTGGGAGGGGCGCTACTTACCCAGCGCGGCTCCGAACGAGCGAAGCGCCGGGAGGTAGAACTCGTTCGAGACCATGAGGAGGTCCGTGAGAACCGTTCGCTGGGACGCACCTGCTATGTGGAACTCAACCGAGATGCGCGGCAGTTCACCACCGCACTGAACCGGCGTCTCCACGTCATGAGGGAACGCGGTGTGGAGGAGGCTGACGGCGACGCACTCGAGGAGGCGAAGAACGCGCACCGCGATCGATACTCCGAAGCACAGATGATCGCGCCCGAAGAAGTACTCATGCGAGCGAGTGTCGTCAACCAAGCCCTGAACACGGTCTACGACCAAGTCAAGCGCCTCGAACGCGGTGCCCCCGAACCAGGCGAAACGATGGAGACCGCGGCCCGGGCCCAGTACGAGGTCTGGGAGATGCTTCGAACTATGAGAACCGCTATGCGCCACGACCACGGAGGTAGCCGTGCCGGACTCCACGACGACAAGCACCCAGCCCCTCCGTCCAGACGCCGGGACATAATTTTTCAGTGGCGCCGAAAGGTGGCCGGAATGTTCTCTGCTGGTTTTCGCCGCCCGTCCTTACCATGCTTATAAAAAACGGCCCTAGAGAAAGGGGCGAGGCGTGCCCAGTGACGTGGTAGGTCGTATCACCAACAGGGTCAACGCAACTCGTGTTACAGATGTGGAAAACGATACCGTGCGGTTGGAGTATTCGGCCGCAGGCGGGGGCGAGGTGGACGGCCACCAGGTGACCGATATCGCGACTCACGAGTCGGTGCGGTTGGCCGACGGGACCGAGACGGCAACCGTCAAGATCGTAGTGCAGGCAACGCAGGGCGGTGGCCAGCTGGTCCTGACGGGCAGTGCCTCTGGGGTCGTGCGCGGGGGATCGGTGCGTTTCGAGGGCGTCTTGCACGCGCGAAGCACGACCGGGAAGTTCCGTGATCTGAACGGGACGGCTTTGCTGGCCGTGGCGGAGATGACCGACAACGAGACAGTGAAACACGTGTGGCGGCGTTTTCCCGAGTAGCGAATGATGCGTTCGGCGGGATTTCGTCTGCCGGTTTTCTCGCCAGCCGGAACCGGTGCGCTGCTCTTCTGTGAGCGTGTGTGCAGGGGCTTGCGAGGGTTGGGGTGTGCGGTCGTTCGGCTTGTCTTGTCGGGACAAGCGGAAGGCTGAACACCTGTCGCGGCTAGTGGGGCCCGGGGTGTTCCGCTGGTCTGTGCGAGAGTGAGTTCGCGCCACCCGGGGGGAATGATGCCCGAATGCTGTGACGGCCCGTCCGGACAGGCCGAGCCGGTTGCCGTGATCGGGGCTTCGTGCCGTCTGCCGGGTGGTGTGGACTCGCTGGGCGCGTTGTGGCGGTTGCTGGAGGAGGGGCGGGAGACCGTCGGTCCGGTGCCCAAGGACCGGTGGGACGCACAGGCGTTGGGGCGCATGCTGCCGGAGCAGGTCGCGGCGGTGATGCGGGTCGGCGGGTGGCTTGCGGGGGATATCGGCGCCTTCGATCCGCAGGCGTTCGGGATGTCGGGGCAGGAGGCGGACTGGCTGGATCCGCAGCACCGTTTGCTGCTGATGGTGGCCTGGGAGGCGCTGGAGCACGCCGGGATTCCGCTGGAGAGGCTGCGGGGTTCGCGGGCGGGAGTGTTCGCGGGGATGTATTCCATGGACAACCTGCTGCGGGGGCACCGCCGTCCACAGGAGGCGGACGCGTACTGGTTCTCCGGCGCGGTGCACGGGGTGGGGGCCGGACGGCTGTCCTATCTGCTGGATCTGCACGGCCCGAGCCTGGCGGTCGACACCGCATGCTCCTCGTCCCTGGTGGCCGTGCACCTGGCGTGCCAGGCGCTGCGGGCCGGTGAGTGTCCGCTTGCGGTGGCGGGTGGTGTCTCGGCGGCCTTGGGGCCGGAGATCGGTGCGGCTTCGGCCCGGTGGCGGATGTATTCGCCTACCGGCCGGTGCCGGGCCTTCGATGCGAGGGCCGACGGCTATCTGCGGGCCGAGGGCTGCGGAGTGGTCGTCCTCAAGCTGCTGGCCGCCGCGCAGCACGACGGGGACCGGATCCTGGCGGTGCTGCGGGGCTCGGCTGTCAACCAGGACGGCCGCTCCGACCAGCTGACGGTGCCTTCCTCCCAGGCGCAGGCCGCGGTGTTCACCGAGGCACTGCGCCGCGCCGGGGTGGAGGCCGACCGGGTGGGGATGGTGGAAGCGCACGGCACCGGCACACCGGTGGGCGACCCGCGGGAGTTCGCCGCGCTGAAGGACGTCTACGGGAGGGGGCCCGGAGGGTGCGCGATCGGATCGGTGAAGACGAACATCGGTCACACCGAGCCCGCCTCCGGTGTGGTGGGGCTGTTGAAGGCCGTCGTGTCTCTCCAGCGGGGCCGGGTGCCGGCCAGCTTGCACTTCACCCGGTGGCATCCCGAGATCGATGCCGGCGGGTGCCGGCTGTTCGTGCCGACGCAGGCGGCCGACTGGCCGGTGCCGGGCCGACCCCGGCTGGCGGCGGTCTCCTCCTACGGGGTCGGCGGCACGAACGCGCATCTCCTCGTGGAGGAAGCCCCCGCCGAAAAAACCGTACCGGTTTCCGGTACGGACCGTACGGCCGGGGCCTGGAGCCAGATGTTTCTGCTGAGCGCCGCTTCGCCGGGTGCGTTGCACAAGTCCGCGGCGCGGCTGGCGGACTGGCTGGAAGGGGACGGTGCCGGCCAACTGCTGCGGGATGTGACCTACACCTTGGCGGTGCGGCGCTCGCACGGGGCGCACCGGGCGGCTGTGGTGGCCGATGGCCGCAGCGAGCTGGTCACAGGACTGAGGCAGCTGGCCGCTGGTCAGCCGACGGCCCTCGCCACCACGGGACGAGCCGGAGCGCAGGAGTGTGGGGCGGTGTTCGTCTACTCCGGCCACGGCTCGCAATGGGCCCGCATGGGCCAAGGTTTGTTGGGCCGGGATGCGGCGTTTACCGCCGCCCTGGAGGAGCTGGAGCCGCTGGTGCAGGCGGAGAGCGGGTTCTCGCTGCGCGAGGTGCTGGCCGCCGGCACGGTGGTGAGCGGGGTGCAGCGGGTCCAGCCGACGCTGTTCGCCCTCCAGGTGGCGCTGACGGCCCTGTGGCGGGCCCGGGGAGTGGTGCCGACGGCCGTCATCGGGCACTCGATGGGCGAGGTCGCCGCCGCGGTGGCCTGCGGGGCGCTGAGCCTGCCCGACGGGGTGAAGGTGATCTGCCGCCGCTCCCGGCTGCTCACCCGGGTGCGCGGCGGGGCGATGGCGGTGGTCCGGCTGCCCGCTGACCAGGTGGCCAGGGCGCTGGCACAGAGCGGCTGCGACCAGGTGGAGGTGGCGGTCGTCGCCTCCCCGGCCAGCACGGCGATCTCCGGGGACGCGGGCCAGGTCGAACGGCTGCTGCACCAGTGGGAAGAAGAAGGAGTGGTGGAGGCCGCCCGGGTGGCGGTGGAGGTGGCCTCCCACTCCGCGCACATGGATTCCATCCTGGCCCCGCTGCGCGAGCAACTCGCCGATGTGCAGCCGCGGCGTCCGTCCCTGGCCTTCTACAGCACCGTCACCGAAGATCCGTGTGCGCCGGTCCGACTGGATGCCCATTACTGGGCGGACAACCAGCGCCGCCGGGTGCGGTTCGCATCAGCCGTCCAGGCCGCGCAGACGGCAGGCCACCGGCTGTTCGTCGAAGTCAACGTCCACCCGCTGCTGGCCGGCGCGCTGACCGAAACGCTGGCCGCCCACGGCGCTGGGGAGGCGGTGGTCGTGCCCACGCTGCGGCGGGACGGGGACGAGAAGCGGGACTTCGCCGCCCACCTGGCCGCCGTGCACTGCGCCGGATTCCCCGTGCCCTGGAGCACGCACGTCAGGGGTCGGCTGGTGGACGCTCCGGGTACCTGCTGGGAGGGGCGGCACCACTGGATCGCACCCTCGGAGCTGACCCGGGGCCGGCCCGCCACCACCCACAGCGTGCTCGAGGAGCATCCGCTGCTGGGCGTGCACGTCCTCGACCCGCTCCAGCGCCGACGGCACCTGTGGCAGGCCACCCTCGACCCGCAGCGCGAAGGCTGGCTCAAGGACCACCAAGCCGCCGGACAGCCGGCGATGGCCGGGGCTGCCTGGTGCGAGATGGCTCTGGCCGCCGCCACCCACACCTTCGCCAAGCCGGTACAGCAGGTGTGTGTGCGGGATATGACCTTCGATGCGCTCTTGCCGCTCGGCGGTGAGCGGGTGCACCTGTCCTCCTGCGCGCAGGAGGACGGCGGCACGGCCGTGTGGAGGGTGATGGCGCGGGCCGGTGACGGCTTCGAGCCGCACGCCGGGGCAACCCTCTCCCCCGCCGCCGAGGGCACGAGTCCCGCCCCCGTGCCGGTGGAACAACTGCGACGCTCCTGTCCCGTGGAGGCGGATACCGCACGCCTGTGGGGCAGTTGGGCAGCTACCTGCTCCGTGGCCTACGGGCCGGCCTTCCGCACCGTCCAGAGCCTGCACCTGGCACCGGATGCCGGGCGGCCCGAGGCCCTGGCCCGCCTGGCCCTCCCCGACGCGGCCCGCCCGCACACCGACGGCTTCGCCTGGCACCCCGTGCTGCTGGACGGATGTCTCCAGACGCTCTTGGCCTTGTGGACCAGCCGCATCGCCCTGCCGGAGGGCACCGCCTACCCCCAGGGCATCGGCGAGCTACAGGTACACGGAGACACGGCCACCGGCGTGTACTGCCACGTCCGCGCCGACGCCCTCGACGAGCACACCGTGACCGGCTCGCTGCGGCTGCTGGATGCCGCGGGGATGGTGGTCGGCCGCGCCGAGCACATCCGTTTCGCCCACTCGCCGAGGCATCCGGTCGCCGGCCGCCTCCAGCACTACCTCATCCAACACCGCTGGCAGCCCCAGCCGCTGGCCGCCTCCCGCAGCCGACAGCACGCCACCTGGCTGTTGATCACCGAAACCGAGGACCTCCACCCCTGGCACCTGGCCCTCGAAGCCGCCCTCGGCCATCCCCCGTCCGCCTGCGCCCGGCTCACCCTGCCCCTGGAAGACGAACCAGGCCCGGCCCACCAGGCCCTCGCCGCAGCCCTGAAGAAGGGCCCGGCGCCGTTCACCGACGCCGTTGTTGTCCTGGAACCGGACACCGGCACCGGCCTCGGCGCCGTGGAGCGGGCCCGCCGCCGTACCGCCCGCCTCATCACCGCCGTGCAGGCCCTGGCCGACTGCCACCCGCCCGCCCGCTTGCACATCCTCAGCCACCACGGCCAGGCCATCGGCGAACGGGACACCATCGCACTGGGCCACGCCGGGCTGCGCGGGGCGCTACGCACCCTCCTGTACGAGCACCCCGAACTGCGCCCCGCCCTCTACGACACCGACACCCGCACCCCCGCCCACACTGTCGCCGCCCAGTTGCTCGCCGACGACACCGAGGACGAGGTGGCCTGGCGGGACGGCCGGCGCTACGTCGCCCGCCTGGCCCCGGCCCCGTTGAGCCCGGCCGAGCGCCGCACCGCCGTCTGCCGGACCAATCAGGTGCCAGTACGCGCCGAACCCCACGGCGCCACCGTGGCCTTCACCGTCACCGAGCCGCCTCCCGAGCCGGCAGAGCACCAGGTGAGTGTCGCCGTACACACCACCTGCCGTCCCGATCACGGCCCCGGCGCGCCACCGCTGTCCGCCTGCGCCGGCACCGTGACGGCCGCCGGCCCCCAGACCACCTTGGCCCCCGGGCAGCAGGTGGCCGTCGTCGTCGCGGAAACGGACCCGGTCAGCCGTCTGACCGTCGACGAGCGCTGGTGCATACCGGTGCCCGCCCACCTGGACGCCACCCGGCTGGCCGGCTCGCTGCTGCCCTACCTCACCGCCTACTACGGCCTGCACCACCTGGCCCGTATCCGGCCCGGCGACCGCGTCTTGATCCTCGGCCCTGGGCCCCTGGCCCTGGCCGCTCAGCACACGGCCACCGCCGCCCAGGCCCAGGTCCACGCCACGACCGCGATCACCAACTACAGCGGCCTGTGGGACATCATCATCGACACCACCCCCCGTCCCGAACCTCACGCCCACCGCCTTCTGGCACCGGCAGGCCAGCTCCTGGCCACCACCGCCCATGCGGCCCGCAACGGCTCGGGGAGCACGCCAGCGCGCACGGTGGACCTCACGGCGTTGCTGAGCGCGACGCCCGGTGCGGCCGCAGCCCTGCTCGGGAACGTCGCCGATGACCTGGTCCAGGGGGCACTGCCGCTGTTGCCCGTCGCCCAGCTCCCCCTGGAGCAGCTGGCCCGCGAAACCCCCTCCGGCAGGTCTACGGCATACCGGTGGCCCACCGGCACCGTCACCGCCCACCTGCCGCCCGACCACGTTCCCCTCGTCCGTCCCGAAGGCGCCTACGTGATCAGCGGCGGGCTCGGCGGCCTGGGCATGGTGCTGGCCCGCTGGCTGGCGGACAAGGGCGCAGGCACCCTCGTCCTCAACAGCCGCTCCCAACCCGACCAGCACACCGACGCTCTCCTGGACGGACTGCGGCGCACCGGCACGCGGATCGAAGTGGTCTGCGCCGACCTGGCCGAGCCCGGCACCGCCGAACACCTGCTGCACACCGCCGAACGCCACGGCCACCCCCTGCGCGGCATCATCCACGCCGCGGCCGTGGTCGAGGACGCCACCATCACCGGCCTCACCGAGGAGCTGCTGGAGCGGGTTTGGCGCCCCAAGGCCCAAGGAGCGTGGCTGCTGCACCAGGCCAGCACCTTCTTCGACCTGGACTGGTGGGTGGGCTTTTCCTCCTTCGTCCCACTCCTTGGCTCCCCGGGGCAGACCGCGTACGCCGCGGCCTCCGCCTGGCTCGATGCCCTCATCACCCACCGCGCCGCCGCCAACCTCCCCGCCACGGGCATCAACTGGGGCGCCTGGGCCGAAGCCGGCATCGGCGCCCGCACCCTCGGCGACCGCGGCTTTGCCACCATCCCCCTCGACGACGCCCTGGCCGGACTCGAACTCCTGCTCACCCACGCCCGCACTCACACCGGCTTCGTCACCCTCGACCTCACCCGCTGGCTCACGCCCTACCCCACCGTCACCGCCTCCCCCTACCTCGCCCCCCTCCTGCCCACCGCCGCATCCACCCACCAGGCCGACGACCCCACCGGCGGGTGCGCGTCGCTCCAGCAACTGCTGGAGGCCCCGCCCGGCCGACGCCGCCAGCTGCTGCAAGACCTCCTGACCGCTCAGGCCGCCATGCTCCTGGACTGCCCGCCGGACCGCATCGACGCGCACACCCCCCTGCCCGCCCTGGGCATGGACTCCCTCATCACCGTCCGGCTGCGCAACCGCCTCCAGCAGACCCTGGGCATCCCGCTGCCCCGCAGCGTCCTGCACACCCGAGCGACCATCACTGCACTAGCCGACCACCTCAACGACCACCTGCCCCACCACCCCAACACAGACCCGAGACCCACCCCGTAGCCTCACCACACACCCCGTCCCGCCGCAGAAGCAGCCCCGGCACGCACGCAGGCCGTTCAGTCACAACAGCCCCCGACACCCTGATCGGCCACCGTGCACGGCCCGTCGGCTCCGCGCTCCCGTCTGCCGCACCTCGCCGAGATGAGAAGCCTTTCTGACCGGCGCTCGCTTGCACCAGTACGCCCGTCTCGGACCTTCACCTGTTACCGAGGCGGGCCGCTCCCCAACGGCGCACGCGCAGCCCCCTGACCGGGACCACAGAGCCGTCGTCGACGGGCTGCTAAATCGCTTCGCCAACGCCGCAGCGATCACCAGGAACCTCCACGGAGGCTTTCGCGTCGGCTTAGCTATGCAGTAACACGTCCGGGAGCACTTGAGTTGACGTCCGAGACTACTTACCGCGTCGGAGGTCAGCGCACCATCAAGTAAAGAAAATGCAGGTCATCTGTCCCTGGAAACCGTCCAGTTCTATTTGACGCATCCCGGGTTCAGAGGCATGACCTGATTAGCGATCACATCATTCCCCTGCTGGACCTGACACTGCTCGGGCGACTGCGCCCGTGGCAACGACTGGCGACTGGGCTGCCGATCAGGTCCGCTTCACCGGGGCGTGGGTCGGGGGCGCCCCCCCGTCGTCGTCCTGGTGCACGACCAGAGCCCGAGAACCGACAGCGCCTGTATACGAGTTGGGGCAGCACTCGGCATACGGAGGGCCAGGACCTGTCCTCGATGAACACCATGCCGACCGACATCAGCTACCGTCTGCTGCCGGTCTGATGGCCCTGCATCACTTCAGGTGTCGGGTGAAGAACGGGGCGGCCGCGTCCCCCGCGAACTGCGGGACGCCGGTGTGCCCGCCCATATTGGCGTGCAGCGTCTTCTCCCTGGAGCCGAAGGCGTCGAACAGGTCCAGGGCCGCCTGCCGGTCGTTCCCTTCGTCGTCCCACTGCAACAGGACGTGCAGCGGAATGGTGACCTGGCGG